>JAAZXD010000250.1 GCA_014240355.1 Roseibacillus sp.
GGCGCTGCAACGCCCCCAGCAGAACCTGCACATCGTGGTGGTGCAATCCGGTGGTCGGTTCGTCGAGAAGGTAGAGAACGCCCTCCGCCGAGGTCTTGGCCAGTTCAGTGGCCAGTTTGACCCGCTGCGCCTCCCCGCCCGAAAGCGTATTCGCAGCCTGTCCCAGACCGATGTAGCCAAGTCCCACCTCACAAAGAGCATCGAGGAGACTGCTCAACCTGGGCACTTTCCCAAAAAACTCGGCTCCCTCTTCCGCTGTCAACTCCAGCACATCTGCGATGCTGCGTCCCTTGTAGGTCGCTTCCAGGGTCTCACGATTGTAGCGACGTCCACCGCACGCGTCACAGGTCACATAAACATCATTGAGAAAGTGCATGTCGATGCGTACTGCTCCACCTCCCTGGCACTTCTCGCAACGCCCTCCCTTCACATTGAAACTGAAGCGCCCTGCCGCGTATCCACGCTGCCGCGAAAGAGGGAGCTGGGCGAAGAGGTTGCGAATGTGGCCGAAGGCTCCCGTGTAGGTGGCCGGATTCGAACGAGGTGAGCGGCCTAATGGTGACTGGTCGACAACCACGAGGCGACCGATGTTCTCCGCTCCCTCGATGGCGTCATGCTCCCCGGGTAGCGCCTTCGCACCGTGAAGGATCCGCGCCAGAGCCCTCTTCAGGATCTTGTCCACCAGCGTCGACTTCCCACTTCCGCTCGGACCAGTCACCGCCACCAGTTGCCCCAGTGGAATCTCCACTTCGATGTTTCGCAGGTTGTGCTCGCGCGCACCCTTGATCACCAGTTTCCGGCCCGTTTCCAGACCCGTTCCCAGTTGGCCGCTGCCAGATCCCCGGAAACTGCTCCCCCTCAGCCATGCCCCCGTGGGAGAATCTTTCACCCGCATCACCTCTTCCAACGTCCCCTCCGCAACCAGGCGCCCTCCGTGCAATCCCGCCCCGGGCCCCATCTCAATGAGATGATCCGCGGCCCGGATCATTTCCTCATCGTGCTCTACCACCACGATGGTGTTTCCCAGATCCCGTAAAGCCTTGAGAACTCCAATGAGACGCGCGTTGTCCTCCGGATGAAGCCCGATACTCGGTTCGTCCAGGACGTAAAGCACCCCCGCCAGGCCCGCCCCCAGCTGAGTAGCCAACCTGATCCGCTGGAATTCACCTCCGGAAAGGGTAACCGCTCCCCGGTCCAGGGTGAGGTAGCCCAACCCGACTTCATCAAGGAATTGCAGCCGCCGACATACTTCCTCTACCACCGGGCGCACCGCCTCCTCGCAGTCCGCCGGGACCCGGACTCCCTCCATCCATGCCACTCCCTCCTCAATCGGGAGAGCACAGAACTCATGAATTCCAAGCCCTCCCTTCCCCTCTTCACTTTCCACCTTCACGGCCAGAAACTCCCGCTTCAGTCGACGACCTCCGCAGGTCTGACAGTTGCGTGACGCCATAAAGCGGCCCATGTTCCGCTTCACGGGTTCACTCCCGGTCTCGCGGTAGAGGCTCTCGACATCCCGGCAAATGCCTTCGTAGCGGTGATCCCGGTAAATCTCCCGTTCCTCCCCCTCCGAGGTCATCGGAATCTTCATTCCCCCCGTCCCGTAAAAGAGCGCACTCCGGAATTCCTCGGGCAACTCCCGGAAGGGCACCTCACCCGACACTCCGAAGTGCTCAGCCAGAGCCTCCACCTGGCGCCCGTGCCAGCTCTTCCCCTTCCCTCCACCCTTGGCGAGTCTGATGGCCTTGTCCTTCAGGCTCCGGGACTGATCAGGGACCACTAGGTCGGGATCACAGAAGAGCTCCGTACCCAGTCCGTGACAGGTTTCGCAGGCTCCCAGGTGACTGTTGAAGGAAAAGTGCCGGGGACTGAGGTCCGGCAATTCGAATCCCGTCTTCGGATTCCGATAGCTGGTGAGGAAGGAGAGTTCCCTCCAATCCCCCTCCGGCAACTGGAGCAGCGCCACCGCCTCCGCTCCACAGATGCGCAGGGCCGTCTCCACCGAATCAGCAAGTCGGCTCTCCTCTCCCCCACGGATCACCAGGCGATCCACCACCACCTCCAACCTGTCGACCTGTTCCTCCTCGCCGGTCGGCCAGCGCGCTTCCGCCTCTTCCACCTCGAGAAGCTCTCCGTTCACCCGAAGGCGCACGAATCCCTGTCGCTGGAGATCCCGCAACAAAGCGGGCATATCACCCGCCGCCTCCGGATCGAGCGGTGCCAGAAGAACCACTTTGGTTCCTTCCGGCCGGCCCATCAGGCTCGCCACCACATCCGCCGGAGTCATACGCTCCAGCGGCTCTCCCGTTCCCGGATCGTGAGGGATTCCCACCGCCGCATAGAGAATCCGGAGGTAATCGTGAATCTCGGTGGAGGTCGCAATGATCGAGCGCGGATTGGCCCCTGCCCCACGCTGCTCGATCGCAATGGCGGGACTGAGACCCTCGATGGCATCCACCTCCGGCTTGTCGAGTTGATCGAGGAACTGCCGCGCGTAGGCGCTCAGACTCTCCACATAACGCCGCTGTCCCTCCGCATAGAGGGTGTGAAAGGCCAGACTCGATTTCCCGCTGCCGCTCAACCCGGTCACCACCACCAGCTTCCCGCGGGGAATGTCCACATCGACATTACGCAGGTTATGCTGCCGGGCTCCCCGGATCCGTATCGCGTCCACACCAGGAGTCTGACGGATGAATCCCGAAATCTGAATTCCGAAATCCACCTTCGACATTCATCCGTCAGTCTTCATCATTACCCTTTGCATCCGCTTCTCGACAGCTTCCTCTCATCCGCTGCTCCGTCCCTCAAGATCTGCGGTGTCACCACCGTCGACGACGCCAACCGGCTCACTGAGCTCGGGGTCCATGCCCTCGGGGTCAACTTCTGGCCGGAGAGCAGGCGCTACTGCCCTCCGAATACCGCCCGGCAGTTCCTCCCCACCCTCAAGGATCGCATTCTCCGGGTGGGCGTCTTCGTCAATGCCGATCCCGCCCTGCCCCGCAACCTCCTCGCCGACGATCTCATTGACGTCGCACAGTTACACGGCGACGAAGACCCTGCCTACTGCGAAGCGTTCGCCGGAGAGGACCTCCCCTTCTTCAAGGCCATCGGAGTTACAGAGGATTCCAACCTGGCCTCCGCCCTCCAGTGCCCCGCCAACGGAATCCTCCTGGATGCCCATGCTCCGGGCGTCTACGGGGGAACCGGACGGACCATTGATTGGGAAACAGTCACCCGGTTCATCGATCACCACTCCTCTCCTCCCGTCATCCTTGCCGGCGGAATCACGCCACAAAACGCGGCTGAAGCACTCCGCACAACCCGGGCCTGTGCCCTCGACGTGGCCTCGGGAGCCGAATCCTCACCCGGCATCAAGGACTTCGAGAAGGTTTCCGCTCTTCTCGAGACCGTTGGCTCTCCTCTCGATAACGCAAATTAGTTGCAATAAGTTTCTTGGCCTCTAGAGTGGTTCTTCCTCCCCCATGCGCGGAAATCCCATTCTTCAAATCGGAGTCCTGCTCACCGCCATATGCCTCACCGGACTACTGGTCGCTGCCGTGCTGGACAACGCGCGACAGACCGACCCGGTGCCCCCCGTGACCAGCGAAGAGCTCCCGCCGTCCCCTGTCGTTCCCACCCTGCTCACCCTCACCCTGTCCGCTCCCGCCAAGTCGATCACCTTCACCGAGGCGTCCGGCCGGATTATCACATTTCCCACCGGCACCGGACTTGAAATCGAGGAGGAAGTCGAACTGACCATCCGGAACGCGACCTGGACCGCTGCCCTGACCATCGCGTGGCAGGATCCGACCGCCCACCGCTTCCTGCGCCTCGATTTCGAACCCGACAAACTCAAGAGCGCCCGCCTCCTCCTCGATTTTTCAGGCGACGTGAGCGACCACCTCATCGAAGCCAATTTCGACCCCGGCAGATAGCCTCCAACCCTGGAACCGGAACCTTGGAACCTGAAAACCACAGTCGCCACGATTGCTGCGCCCATCACGATCACCATCACGAACTGGTGATCGACAATGTTGGCGTCGCCTATGGCCCGGTTCCCGCTCTCCACAGCATCTCCCTCGCCACTTCCTGTGGCAACCGGGTGGCTCTCATCGGGCCAAATGGTGCCGGCAAGTCCACTCTCCTCAAGGCCATTGCAGGACTGGTCCCCAGAAAGACCGGAACCATCCAGTGGCGTGGGACCGCCGTGCAAAAATGGTCCCGTGAATTCGCCTACCTGCCCCAACGCGAGGAGGTCGACTGGAACTTCCCCATCACTGTCCGCGGACTGGTCGAAATGGGACGATTCCCCCACCTCGGTCTCTGGAAGCGATACTCAGACAACGACGGCAAGGCAGTTGACCACGCCCTGCAGATCCTCGCCATCGCGGACCTGCAGGACCGGCAGATCTGCGAACTCTCCGGGGGACAGCAACAACGTGCCTTCCTGGCCCGTGCCCTGGCCCAGGAAGCACACGTCCTCCTGCTCGATGAACCCTTCACCGGTCTCGACCGCAATGCCTCCGAATCGCTGGCGAACCTGCTGGCGGCGCTCTCGGAAGAGGGCCGTCTCATCCTCTCTTCCCACCATGACCTCGACTCCGCTCCTGACCTCTTCAATGAATGCCTCCTCCTCAACCACTCCCAGTTTGGCTTTGGCCCGACCGCGGAAATCCTCACTCCCCAATTGATCGCAGAAGCCTTCGCCACCCCTGATCCGGCATCTGACGACTGAAACCCAGCAACTCTCTCCCAGTGCTCGATCCCTTCCACGACCCCTTCTTCCAGCGTGCACTGCTCGCCGGTCTCCTGATCGGTTTTACCAATGGCTTCTTCAGCGGCTTCGTGGTGGTGCGTCGGTGAGTGCACTCTCCCACACCATGCTGCCGGGCATTGCACTCGGCATTCTGATCACAGGCACCCTCACCCAGGTCAATGCCTTCAT
>JAAZXD010000251.1 GCA_014240355.1 Roseibacillus sp.
CCCAGTGCACGTCACCACTGCCCAGGGGTTCCCTGGCGGTGCCCTCCCACGCAGCCTTCATGCCGGCTGCAACCCGGTCGGCAAGAATCTGCCGGTTCTCTTTTGCCCCGTCATTCCACTTGCCTGCCCCGATGTTGCCTCCCGCCCCCGTAAAATGGATATGGGGAACCCCGGTCTCCTTCTCGCGCTGGTTCCGGGCCATCCCCGGGAAATCCGGATTAACCAGACCGGTCCGGTAATAGCTCTGCGGGTGAGTGGCGTAATAGCTCAGCGCTGCCAAAGCCTGTTCGCCATTCCAGAAGGTGACCAGGCACAGACGGGAATCGATTGTGCCCGCCGGAAAAGCCCGGATGGCAGGGTCGCCCGTTGCCGTGAAACGGACGTGCTGAACCTTCCCGTCCGGTCCCAGGATGCGCCGATTTGAAGCCACCATCTGGACCTCGCCTGTCCCTATTCCCAGATGGCTGACCGGCTCCGCCGTCTCAACCGCCTTTCTTACCGCTGCCGCGACACTGGCGATCACCTTGCGGGCATGCGCCACGTTGAATTTCTTCCCTCCCATTCCATGTTCTGCCAGCAGGGCCTCGGCCGAGAAATCACACCGGGGGGCATCATGCTGATGAAGGGCGTGCATGGCGACCCGTTCCACTCTCGTTGAGGCCCCTTTCGCCAGCGCCTTACGAAATTCCAGATGACCGTCGTTGCTGAGTCCGATCCAATCAATCGCGGCCAGAACGATGGGATCCCCCGCCCCCAGAAGAACAATCCCCCGACAGCTGAGGGGCAAGTCCACTCCTGTCATGGTATCGTATGCCAGCGGACTCCCCAGGGGCGGGGTGGCATCAACCTCAAAGGTGCCGAGCCGGACCGGAGCGGCCGACGCCGCGAGACACAGGATCAGGAAGTTGATAACAGCTGCCGTCTTCATGGCCATCACTTACACGATTTGGGGTGACAAGCAAAGTCAGGGCCCCGGACCGGTAGCAGCGGTGGGAAGGGAGCCCCTGTGCTTTGCACCCACCTACCACGAAAAACCGCACGGGAGCCACAATGGTCCCCTGCGGCTCTGAACGCTGCCCGTCTAGCGGCGCCGGCGGAGCAGCCCGAGCAGACTCAGCCCGAGTAGTGCCAGACCGGAAGGCTCGGGAACGGCAGCGCCAACCAGCGAAATCATGTTCGATCCGCCCGTTCCATTATTGCTCACGGTCACAGAGAGGCTGGGGTCGGAAAGGGTCCATACCGAGTAGTGCTGGTTGAGCCCGATCCCAGCGCCGGTACCGTCACCCCCTTCATCGACACTGGTGTAGTCGGCTTGCCCGTTGGGGGAGATCCCGGTGTTAAGCCGCTCCCATCCGCCATCAATCACCCATTGGAACGTCCCCCCCAGAACAGGGTCGGTTGTATTCAAGTTGCCGGCATCACCTGACGGTCCGTTGATCCGGTTGTCCAGCAACAGATACCATGTCGTGGGGACATCGGCCGTCACCGTAGCGCTGTAACCTCCCTGGTCCCGCGCGTTGTTTGCAAAGCGCACATAATCATTGCAAACCAAATAGCCAGGCAGGGGAACGATCGTGGTCCCGGTGGGAGTCACGAGGGTTCCGCCCGCATTAAAGGCAGCCCCGTTGTGCTGGTGGGTCCGGTCCGAGAAGGTGAGGGCTTCCTCGCCGAAGCCTTCCGCGACGATGGCGGCTGCATCACCGCCACGACCAACTTCGCTGACGGAGATGATCGCGGCCTGAGCGGCTCCAAAACCTACACCTAGGAACACTGCAGGGAGAATCAACTTGCAATTCATGGGTCTTAATTTGCTTGGGGCCCCTAATAGGAAGAATTTCTTTGCCGGCTCGCAAGCCCTTTCTCCTAAGGTTTTAATTAATAGTTAGATACAAGAACTTTGTGATCTCCCCCCAGGGATACAGAAGGGGCTCAGGCTGGGAGTATCCGGCCATCCCAGCGGATCTCAACCGGTTGCCCCCGGCAAAACAGCATCCTGCCTCCTGGAGGGGCTACCTTCCCCGCCCCCGAGGGACCGTGACAAACGGCAAAGCAGCTCGCAGGATTCATCCATGGCCTATCCGGGAATCAAACTCTTTGACCTTCACGGGCGGACTGCCCTGATCACCGGCGGTTCCAAGGGTCTGGGCAAGGTCATCGCAGCCGGCCTGGCTTCCGCTGGCGCGAATGTTGTTCTGGTCAGTCGGCACGGCGCGGAGGCCCAGGCGGCCGCCGACGAAATTGCTGCCGACCACGGTCAAGG
This sequence comes from Roseibacillus sp., assembly GCA_014240355.1. Lineage (GTDB taxonomy): Bacteria > Verrucomicrobiota > Verrucomicrobiia > Verrucomicrobiales > Akkermansiaceae > Roseibacillus_B. The sequence goes on from JAAZXD010000251.1 coordinate 2,261, forward strand.
CGCGCTCGGAATTGAGGCCGACATCACGGTCCCGGCGCAGATCGACGCCATGATCGCCACCAGCCGCGAATTCTTCGGCACTATCGACATCCTGGTCAACAACGCGGGCATCAACACCCGCGGGCCCATCGAAGCGATCACCCTCGAACAGTTCGAGGAACTCATGAAGATCAACGTCACGGGCACCTGGCTCTGCTGCAAGACAGTCATCCCGCTCATGAAGAAAGCTGGTTGGGGCCGAATCATCAACCTGTCGAGTGCGATCGGGTTGGTGGGGGTGCCCGAGCGGACCCCCTACGCCTCGAGCAAGGGCGCGGTCACCCAGCTCACGCGCACCCTGGCCCTCGAACTGGCCGGGAGCGGGATCCTGGTCAACGCCATCTGCCCCGGCCCCTTTCTCACTGAGATGAACACGCCACTTGCCGACTCGGAGGAAGCGAAAAGGTTCATTATCGACCGGACCGCGCTTCGACGCTGGGGCGAACTCCCCGAGATCCAGGGCGCGGCTCTTTATCTCGCCAGCGAGGCCGCAAGTTACACCACCGGCAGCATGCTCTGCGTGGACGGAGGATGGACCGCGCAGTGATTCGTCCCGGAGAGCTGAAATCACTCTAAGCTGCGATAAACAACCGTGATTCCCGACTCGACATTCCATGCCCGGAGAGGCGTACTCGCTGTTGCCTTGCCATGAGATTACCCGTCTCCCTAGCCCTCCTCCTTGGTAGCGTTGGAGCAGCACTCCCCGCTCCCTTCGATTACCACAGTGTGCGCGGCCGCGAGGCCAGGGGTCCGGTCAATGGCCTGCTGGAAGGAGAGGATCTCCCCAAGCACGGCAAGTCGCGCACACAGGACATGACAGGTTTCGGCGCGGGCTGGAGCGGTGACACCCACCTCCTCTGGGATGGCGAAATCGGGCAGGAGATGACCACCGAATTCCGCATCGAAGAAGCGGGAATCTACCAGATCTCGGCCCAGCTGACGCTCGCGCCGAACTATGGCGTGTTCTCGCTGAGTCTCGACGGAAAAGTGCTGCGCCGTGACATTGATCTCTATGACCCGAAGGTCTCCCTCGCTCCGATGGTGGATCTCGGGAAGCTGCCTCTCACCCGGGGTGAACACAAACTGGCCTTCAAGCTCACCGGGGCGAACCCCCGGGCATCAAAGTTCGGCAAATCGGGCTACCTCTTCGGCCTCGATTGCCTGAAGGTGGTCAACCTTGCTCCTCCGAAACCACCGGTCGCCAGAACGCCGGGAACGGAAGAAGCCCCTCCTGCAAAACCCACGGTCACCCTGGACGAAATGAAGCCGGTGCTGGCCACCTACTGCTACGGGTGCCATGGCGGAAAAGACAAGGTGAAGGGCAAGGTCAATCTGAAGGAGCTCACCTCCGGGCAGGATTTTCTCTCCAACATCGAGCTCGTTCGCAAGGCTGCTGAAGCCATCGCCTATCAGGAGATGCCTCCCGAGGACGAGAACCAGCCCGAGGCGGAGGAACGCCGTAAACTGGCCGCGCTTTTCAACGGATACCTTGAGAAACACCTCAAGGATTCAGGCCGCCTCAAGCCCATCGTGATGCGGCGCCTCAACCGTTATGAATACAATAACTCCGTAAAGGATCTCCTGCAGCTCAAGGGCGACCTCTATCCGCTACCCGAGAAGGTGATCCGTGGCCGGGGATATTTTAATCCGGCCTCAGGCCGTTTCCCCGACACCGTGCAGGTCTCCAACCGCGCCCTCGGCAAGAACCAGATCGAACGGCATATTCTCACCGGGGTGAGTCCCTTCGCCATCGACCTGCAGGCTGAGCACGGCTTCAACAACCAGGGCGATCAGCTCAGCGTCTCGCCCATCCTGCTGGAGAGCTTTCTCAAGCTGGGGCGCTCCATCGTGAATGCCCGTGAATTCGATGGCTACTCGGCAATCACCGACACCTTCTATCGCACGCCCGGGGAGAAGGACCGGGAGCTCTGGCCCCTCATCACCGAACAACGCCTGCGCCCCTTCCTGGGGCGCGCATTCCGCTCCAGCATCAGTAACGACCTCCTGGCACGCTATGTAAAGTTCGTCATGCACGAAGTTGAGCGTCACGGCAGCTACCCACAGGCCATGAAAAGCGTGACCGCTGCGGTCCTGGCCTCCCCGCGATTCCTCTACCTCACCGAGCGCAAGCGGGACGCAGGCGCAGAGGAGGCCCTGACCCCCTATGAGCTGGCCACCCGCCTCTCCTTCTTCCTCTGGAGCACGCTGCCCGACGAGGAGCTTCTCGCCAGCGCCCGCAGAGGCGATCTCGTGCAGCCGGAAGTCTACGCCGCCCAGGTGACCAGGATGCTCGAAAACCCGAAGAGCAAGGCCCTCGCCGAGAACTTTGCAAGGCAGTGGCTCCGTCTCGATCAGCTCATCACCGCCGTTCCGGACTTTGACCGGTTCCAGATCTACTACTCCCGCATTGGATGCGAGCAATGGAAGTTCGGCCTGCAGACCATGGCGGAGCCCCTCCTCCTCTTTGAAAGCATCATGGTGGAGGACCGCTCCATCATGCTGCTGGTGGACTCGAACTACTCCTACCGCTCCAATGAAATGCAGTCCTGGTACCGGGACAAGGTTCCCTTCCGCAACAAGGCCAACCGCAACCGCTTCAGCACCGGCGCCCAGCCATTCAGTCG
>JAAZXD010000252.1 GCA_014240355.1 Roseibacillus sp.
TCCCTCCCCCTCCTTCACCGCCTTTAAGATCTCCCAGCGAACTTCCTCGCCGTACTTCACCCGCAGACGATACTCTGCCCCGGTTCTGATCCTGACTGCGGGCATGTCGTTGAGGTCAGTGGTCCCAGCCTTCGTGGTCACCATCTCCAGGACCTTCCCACTGCTGTTGAGCAGTTCCACCGTAGCCACCAGGCGCTCACCGCCCTGCTTCTCCCGCAACCGGAGGTAGACGGTGGCCTCCTTCGCCTTCTTTCCCTGGTCCTTTGCATACCGCCCCGTCACGTTCACAGCGGCCACCTCCTGGTTCTGGAGATCCCACACCATCGGGAAGTGCTTGCCCGTCTTCTTCCACGAGGTGGCCCAGATCGCATGACGCCAGTCCTCCGCGATGGCCTTGGAAGCATCCCCCACGAACCAGGCACGGTTCAACCCGGCATTGCTGTACTCGTCCGCCCCGGTGAAGTGCCAGGTCCCGGAATAGTAAACCTCAACCCAGGTGTGATTGCCTCGCTTGTTACTCCACAGGGCGGTCCCGGCCACCCGGGCGGGCACGCCCACCGAACGACAGGCGTCCACCATGATGATCGAGAGTCCGGTACAGGTGGCCTTACCCAGTTCAATCGACTCGGAGGGACTCTGGTTGGGCTCCTTCCGGCCCGTGTTGTAATGCACCTTGATGAGCTTGAAGAAGTCCTTGTTGATGGCCTGGGCTGCTTCCGTGGTCGTCCTGCAGTCCTTCACCAGCTCTGCGCACTTCCCGTAGAAGTCCGCCCGCCACGCCTCGCGGGTCTCATCGAGAGAAGCGTAGGGCACCACATCGTTGAAGAAGACCTCCTCCGGCAATCCCTTCACCCACGGGAATTCCTCCCGCGCCTTGAGCGCCAGGCCCAGGTTATCCAGCAGGAATTCGCTCTTAAGCCCCTTCAGGTCCACCCCCGACATGCCTTCCACGAGGTAAACCGCCGCTTTCTCACCAAACTCGCCATGCTTCTCACGGGCCGTTTTCACGAAACCCGAGATTTCCGCCGCGTTGCCTTCTGCAACCGCGAGGCGTTTCTCCCACTCTGCTTCCCCCCAGCCGGGCCCAATCGAGAGAAACCCCGCCAGAACGAAGATTGCCAGATTCTTCATGGTGCGAACCTAGCGGCTGGGAGGACGCGGGCAAGAACCTAAGGATCCCGTCTCCCCGTCAGACCTCAGTCAACTTCACTCCTTCCCCGCATCCTTCCGCTGCTGGATGAGGAACTCAAGCCGTCGAAGTTCCTCTCCCACCTCGCGCAGGTCGGCGGTGGCAAGATCATAGGAAGCCTTGGCCGCCCCAAGGGCCTCCACGGCTTTCCTGGAGGCCGCGTCGTCCTTCTCCTTCTGGACCTTCGCCTGGACAACTCGTTCTTCCGCCGTGCGCACCAGGCGCTGGGTGGCCTTGACGCGCCCCTCATGACGCCGCTGGATGGCACGCGCCTGGTTGACAATGCGCTCCGCATTCTGCTTTAGCCGTTCCGCATTGCGGACCTGCTGTTCCCAGTTCCGCCGCTGGGCCGCATCCTCGCGTGGAATGGCATCTCCCCTCTTCCTTGTTTCCTCGATCTTCTGCTCCGCCTGCTTTACCGCCTCCAATTTTTTCTCGATGTCCTCGGCGGCCCGCTGGACCATCCTTTCATCCTGCTCCACCCGCCGGGACTTCTCCTTCACCTGTGCCTGCATGCGGGCCACGTTGCCCACCCCACGGGCGGCACCAGCCTTCAAGCGGGTGGCAATCTGCTGGGCCCGGATCCATTCCGCCTTGGCCTCGTTCATGGCTGCTTCCCGTCGGGTCCGTTCCTCGCTCATCCCGGCAAGAGCCCCGGCAAACTCTGCGGGGGTGGCCTTCTCGCCCAGGGCTGCCGCAGCCAGTGGCCGTTCCGGCTCAAGGGAGAGCCAGCGGGCACGGAATAATTCCATCAGGGGCTGCGCGCTCTCCTTCCGGATTCCCGAGAGCTCGTCCCTTCCTATGCGAAAATCGCGATAGGGCGAGTGCGGCAGGATCACGCCACCCTCTGCAAGAAGGATCTCCCTGCACCGCAGTCGCGACCCATCGGCCAGAAAGAGCGACCAACCCTCCAACACTCCGGTCACGGGCGCCCGCAGGACCACTGCCATCGCTTCCGTCCGCACCGAAAAGGACTTCCGCCCCAGGAGGAGGGACTCGACAGTCACCCGCCCCTCTGCCAATCCGACCACGCGACCTTCCATGAAATCGCCGTCACGCAGGAAAACGCCCTGCCGGTCGAAACGCAGCGCCGCGGCGTCCCGCGATCGCAGGGGCTGAAAGAACAGGGCGGTGGTATTCTGCCTGGTCAGCAGCAGGGTTTCATCCTGCGGTGCGAAGGTCACTACCTTCCCGTCCATCTTCACCGCCGCCCGGGCCAGGAAACTGCCATTGGTGGTAAGCACTCCGGTTCCACCGATGCGCCACTGCTGGTCCTCGCCCTTGAGATCCAGGGAGGCAAGGTCTGTCAGCGCAATACGCGCCCTTTCACCAACCTCGCTCACCACCTCGACGGCATCGCCGCCCTGAAAAATAACCGTCCCTTTTCTCGTCTCCCCCTTGGTGGTGGTCACCACATCAGCCCATGCCCCGGCGGACAGCCCCAACAGCGCCACCACCACGGAAGCGAACCTCACCCTCGCTGGCGCTTTCTGGGACAAGCTCATTTTTGTTCCTTCTCAATCAAGACAATATACTGCCTGCCCTCCTGCTCAAGCTGTTCAGCCGATTTTGATCTCTGCCGCCGGGACCAGGACCACCAGAGATTCATGTAGTAGAGCATCATGAATCCGATCAATCCGGAAAAGGCGGCAAAAAGCAGGGAAGGTGCCACGAAGTCACCTCCAAGTACAATCCCGACGATTAGCGCCACCAAGGTGAGCCCCAGAAGACCAACCATCACCGGTTTGGTCCTGGCTGGATTGAACATCGAAGACTGACAACGCACACAACTCATCTTCTCATACGTATCATCACTGTTGGCCCTGTAGGTTCTCCAAGTGAGGTGATCAAATTCATTATGTGCCTTGCACCGGTAGCACCAGTATCTCTTGGAGTCCGGCACAAGCGGGCTCCTCTCGAGTGGCTCCTCTCCGGTCATTCCAACCCCCTCTAACGAACCGCCCCCCACGGGGCAACTCCCAGCCTCCCTTTCCATCAGCAGGTCCCGGGAGACCGCTACCTGCCATCCGCCTGCAGCTTCTGCACCATTTCAAGGGCCTTGCGAGCCGGTTCGAGATCCGGTTCCAGCTTCAGCGCCTCCTCCAGCATGCCCGCCGCCGCTCCCAGGTTCCCATAGCTCGCCAACATGGTCCCGTAATCGAGATAGAACTCCGCCTGCGGTTCGAGAGCGAGGGCGCGCTCGAAGTGTGCCGCCGCCCGTTCCGCCTGCCGTTGCGCCTTGTATTTTTTCCCCCTCTCGTGGTGTCGGCGGGCCATCCCAGATTCGAGAGCCACCCGCCGACTGCCACTCGCCTGCTCATGGGCGGCTTCCAGGAAATAGAGCGCCTCTTCCGGAAGGCGCTCCTCGAATTGCCGTGCCATGAATTCCAACGCGTAGACCGGATCCACCGGCTTGGTAAACCATCGCCCTGCCAGCGGAGGGGCCCAGGTGTGCCACCTCTCTCCATCCGCCGCACGAAGCGCCTTCAAATCCGCCTCGATGACAGCCGCCTCGAGCGATCCGCGGTAGATTCCCATCACTTCCCCCCCGCCCCCGCAGAGGAAGGCCATCGGAACGGTCATGGGAACGCTCACATCAAAGAGGGCCCGCTGAAATTCGTGCAGAGAGGCCAGCGAGGAACCCTCGAGGCTTCCCCACTCAAAGGGCCAACGCACTTCCTCCATCACGCCTGCTGCCTTCTCGCGTAATTCTTCTCCGTCCACGTTGAGAGCGACAACCAGCGGCAACCCCATCACCCGATACATCCCAGCCGCCCGGGCCATGAGTCCCAACTCGCGCCTCGAAACCGGACAGTCCGCCGACCAGAGCACAACCAGCTGGGGCGCCCCCTGGCCCATGAGCAGTCCCGGCTCTCCATCCGCACTCCTGAAGTCCAAAGGCGGGAGCAGAATCCTGGCCGGAGGGTTGATTCGGGCGGTGTCATCCCGACCTGCCAGAGACGGCGTCGCCGGAGTGGTAGCAATCGATCGGGGCGCTCTCTCTACCGGCACAGCCCCGCCACTACCCTGCTTCAGGCGAAAGGCTCTCCCTGCCCCCAATCCTCCAAATTCCTCCACCTTGCCTCCCGGCCAGATCACCCGGGCCCTGCTCACCTTTCCGGTCTCTCCCAGTCCGAAATGCAGCCAGCGACTCGACTGTGACAGGAACAGGTCCCCCGCCCGGACGGACCTGACGGATCGCACAATCCCCGCCGCTTCCCCGGCCATCAGTTCGACCACCGCGCCAATGGCATTACGATTGCACTCGCTGCCCTCAAGAAGCAGGGCCACAGAATCCCCCGTGTGTGTCGAGTTGTGTGAATTCAGCATCAATCGCAGGCGGGGCGCGGTCCGGTCACGATACCAGAGGTCCAGATCGCCGTCCTGGTCCCAGTCCACCACCGCAAGCGCCCGTCCGTCGCCATCCTGATCCAGTCCGATTACCGAAGACACATCGGCAAATCCCCCCACCCGGTCGTTGAGAAGGCACCGGTTGCGTTCGCGTCCGCTCCACGAGCGCCCGTCCCGCACCATCTGCAGGAGAGCCGTCCAGGCATTGCCATAGATTCGAGGGTCGGCCTGCTGCTTCGGCGACACGACCTGCCGCCAGAAGAAACTTCACAGATCATCAGGCTCCCGACCGGTGAGGAACCCGTTTGAAATCACCAGGTCCTCCCATCCATCGTTGTTGAGATCCCCGAAACCCGAACTCCAGG
>JAAZXD010000253.1 GCA_014240355.1 Roseibacillus sp.
GTTGCAGAGAAGAAGGTAGTGGTCTTCAGCGCGAGTTGTCCGCATGCCGGGTGTGCAGTGGAGTACCGCAGGGAGGGCGCTTATGGGGCACATTACTATTGTCCCTGTCACGAAAGCAGCTTCCGGACGGATGGCAGCCTTGCTCCTGACAACACCCAGGCCAAGCGCGGTCTGGACGTTCTGGAAGTTGACCAGGAGAAGCTGGAGGAGGGGGAAATCTGGGTCCGCTTCCAGAAATTCAAGGCCGGCATCTCCGAAAAGAAGGTGGTCTCGTGACCTGTTCAACTCCTGATTCCCTTCCTCGATGAAGAACCTGCTGAACTGGATCGACAACCGTACCGGAATCCGGCGGCTCACCCGAGAGGCCCTTTTCGAAAATATCCCTGGCGGGGCGCGCTGGCGCTATGTGTGGGGGAGCACCCTGACCTTTGCCATCCTGGTCCAGTTCATTACCGGGATCATGCTATGGATGTTCTACAGTCCGAGTGCGAACTCGGCGTGGGAGAGCGTTTATCATCTCCAGGAGAACGTGAAAGGCGGCGACTGGCTACGGGGGATTCATCACTGGACTTCGCAGTTCATGATCGTGCTACTGGTCCTTCATCTGGTCCAGGTGCTTGTGGACGGGGCCTACAAGGCCCCGCGGGAATTCAACTTCTGGTTTGGCCTCGCCCTCCTGGGAGTGACGATGGGTCTCGGGCTCACCGGCTATCTCCTGCCCTGGGACCAGAAAGGCTACTGGGCTACCGAGGTAGCCACCAACATCGTGGGGAACACGCCCCTCATCGGAGATTATCTCAAGCAGCTTCTCATCGGCGGCAACGAGGCAGGGCATCATACCCTCACCCGTTTCTTTGCCCTGCATGCCGGGGTGCTGCCGGCCCTCCTGATCGGTCTCATCGTGCTGCACATCTATCTGTTCCGGAAGCACGGGATCACACCGGCGGCACCCAAGACAGCCGCCTCCACCCGCCCCTTCTGGTGGGTCTCCCTTTTTACGATGGGTTTTGCGATGGTGATGGTTGGGATCAACTGGGAGGCTTTCCCGGAGGGCTCCAAGCCGTTGGTGGGAATCGTGCCCGGAGTGATCACGCTGCTCTGTCTGTTGCGGGTGCTCTATCTTTACGTGCGCAAGAGAGGCTTGGAGGAAGAGGACAACGCCCGCCCCCGTCGCGGGGACGCTTATTTCTGGCCGGACCAGGTCCTGCGGGATGCCATTGCCTGTGCAGTGGTGATGGGCGGGATCCTCTTTTTCGTGAGCCAGGTTGGAACGGAGCTGAGCGCGCCCGCTGATCCATCGGAAAACTACTCCGCGGCCCGTCCGGACTGGTATTTCATGGCCCTCTTTGCCCTGCTCAAGGACTTCGACCTGATGACGGGCGCTTTCGTCATTCCGGGCGTGGTGGCGACGGTTGTCTTCCTGATGCCCTTCATTGGCCGCAAGCGGATGGGGCACATGTTCAACCTCGTATTCCTCGTGGTAGTGCTGGGGGGGTTCGTGCATTACACGCTGGTGGCCTTTACGCATGACTGGACCAGTGCCGGGCATCAGGCGGCAGTGGCGGTAGCCCATCGTGAAGCCGACCGGGTCAAGGTGCTCGCCAAGTCGCCCGACGGGATCCCGCCGGAGGGGGCGATCAGCTTGCTGCGCAACGATCCGCTTATCCAGGGGCCCAATCTTTTTGCGAAGAACTGCGCCTCCTGCCATGTTTACGGTGGGCACGACGGAACGGGCCAACCGGTCAAGAACAGGCAGAGCGCCTCCGATCTGAAAGGCTTCGCGGGGCGTGAGTGGTCCAGGAATATTCTGAATGCGGAGTCCTTCGCGCATCGTGATCTCCTGGGCGCAACCAAGCTCATGGAAGGCAGCAAGATGTTGAAGTTTCTCAAGGGTGACAGCTTTGGGGATCTTCCTCCCGAAGAGGTTCACGCGATGGCAGTGGCCCTTTCTGCGGAAGCCAAACTCAAGGCCCAGAGCGTGCTAGATGCGGCTGATGCAGAACTTGTCGAGGAGGGTCGTGAATTGCTTTCGATTGAATGCACCGACTGTCACGTCTACCACGGGGAAGGGGAGAAGGGCATCGATCTGACGGGCTATGGCAACCGGGAGTGGCAAATTGCCTTCATCAGGAATCCCGCGCACAAGCGTTTCTACGGGAAACGAAATGACCGCATGTCCATTTTCGGCCCGAAATACAGGGAGGATGGATCGCTTGAACGGCCGGCTCAAATCAGCGACGAGGAAATCGGCTTCATCGTTGATTGGCTGCGCGGCGAGTGGTATGAGCCGGCGCAGGCTGAAGGAACGGAAGGCGGATTAGAGGGGAGGAACTGATTGAGGCTGATAGACCTGAGGAGAAACTGCCTCCTTTAGGTTGAAGCCGCTTTAAAGGGAGGATCTGCTCCAAAGCGTCGACACTCCAGTCGATTCGTGCAGAAATACGTCATGGCCGTTGACAAGGATGGAAAGCCCCTCGGGTTTTTGAAGACAACGCTGATGGGTGCCGTACTGGTGGTGGTTCCGATCGGGATTATCGGATTTGCCCTCTGGCAGATTACCTCTCTCTTCAGGTCGCTTCTGCTCCCCGTGGTGGAGAAGCTTCCCTTTGACTCCATCTTCTTGCGCTACTCGGTAATCGCCATGGCTCTGTCGGCCGTATTTCTGCTCTGCTACTTTACGGGGGTCGCGGTCAGGACGCGGTGGGGATCAGCGATGCGGGGCTGGATCGAGCGCTTTCTTCTCGAGCGTATTCCGGGATACAGCATGATCCGGACCCTGATTCACCAGTATCTCGGGCATGAGGAAGAACGACAGTTTCGTCCTGTGCTGGTGGATCTCTACGGCTCCGATTCGCGGGCGGTTGGATTTGAAATCGAAGAGTTGGCTGACGGGAAAGTGGCAGTCTTCCTGCCCTCGGTACCGGCTGCCACCATTGGACAGGTGCAGTTGGTTCCCAGGGAACGAGTCCACCCCCTGCAGGCCTCCATGCATGCCACCCTGGAATCTCTCACCATGTTCGGGGTTGGTTCGTCGAAATTGGTTGGCAGAGATCCGGGTGACGGTCCCGGGGTGGAGGAACAGTAGAGGTCAGTTGGCCCGGGGTCAGGGGTTGCCTGCGGAGGAACCGATCAGGAGAACAGCCCGGCCATGGGTTTCCCGTGATAGAGGAAGTGCGGACGCTGCTCGGGGTCATGCCACCTGATGCTGGGGGGCAGGCCCAGGGCGTCGTAAATGGTGGCGGCCAGATCTTCCGGCTTCTGGGGATCACTGGCAGGGAATTCGCCCTTCTGGTCGGACGAACCGATGACGCGCCCACCCTCTACACCGCCCCCGGCGAAGAAAACGGTCTGGACCGCCCCCCAGTGATCGCGACCGGGAAGCTTGGCCTTGGGGATCTTGAAGATACGCGGGGTGCGTCCGAACTCGCTGGCCATCACCACGAGGGTGTCCTCCAGCAGTCCGCGTTCGCTGAGGTCATCAAGGAGGGCCGAGACGGCGCGGTCCATGGGAGGGAGGAGGTAGTTCCGGAGATTGGGGAAAGCGGCCTGGTGAGTGTCCCAGGCTTCATTGTTGCCGAGGTTGACTTGTACCAGGCGCACCCCGGACTCGACCAGTTGGCGGGCGAGAAGGAGAGACCAGCCGAAGGAATTCCGTCCATAGCGTTCCTGTAATGCGGGATCGGCGGAGTGCACATCGAAGGCATCCTTGACGGTGGGATCCAACAGGAGGTTGGCCACCATCTCCTGATAACGGTCGAGTTGATGGGTTTCGCCGGCCTTCTCAAGGTGAATGCTCTGCTGATTGAGATTTTCTAGGAGGCTCACCCGATCGCGCAGGCGGCGGAAGTCCAATCCCTCCGGAAGCGAAAAGGCGGGAGAATCGAAACTGTATTTGCTGCCGTCTTCTTTTCCCCGGGCGTGGTGGAAAAGGTAGTCCGGATAGGCGCCGTAGGAGTTCGGGTCAAATCGGGAGGCTTCAATCCAGAAGGGCTCCTTCTTGGCACCCAGTTGACCGGCAAACTGCCCGGGAATGATGCGGCCGGTGCGATGCTTGATCTTGTCGGGGAGAACAATCGCGGGAGGGAGGTTGCCACGTCGGGGAAGCAGCTCGTTTGCCAGGGCCGCGAGGGATGGCCAATCGCTCTCCTGTGGCTTGCTGGGGCTGAAGTTGGGCGGTATTTCGCTACGCCCGGTGAGCATGATGTGATGGCCCTGCGAGTGTTCGTTCGAGGGGTGGGTCAGAGAGCGGCAGAGCGACCACATCTCACTGCGCTTGGCCAATTCGGGGAGGTGCTCGCAGATATGGAGACCTGGGGTCCTGGTCTTGATGGGACTAAACTCCCCTCGGATCTCGCGAGGCGCCTCCGGCTTCATGTCGAAGGACTCGTGCTGGGCAAGTCCACCGGAGAGGAAGATGTAAATGACGTTACGGGCCCTGGCGCTGCTGGTTCTGGTCCCTGCGGCTGCCAGCGAGCGAATCAGCCCCAGGTGGTTCATCCCCAGCCCCATGAGACCGATGGAACCCGCCTGGAGGACGGTGCGGCGGGTGGGATGATAATGCGGAAGTCGGGACATGTCAGCGAAGGCGATTCTGCAGTATCGAGCGTGGAAGGAGAGGTGTAAAGCTGAGAAGGGCAGTTTCAGTGAGCCGCCACCTGCCCTCCGGTAATCCTCAGGTAAGGATATCCTTCAGCACGTGACCGTGGATATCAGTGAGGCGGAAGTCGCGTCCCTGGTAGCGGTAGGTGAGGCGGCGGTGGTTGATACCCAGAAGATGCAGGATAGTGGCGTTGCGGTCGTGGATGTGCATGGTGCCGGGAGTCCACTTGTCCTTCTCTGGCTTGGGCAACATGGGGGTTCCGTCGGAGTTGGCAATATTGTAGCCATAGTCAT
>JAAZXD010000254.1 GCA_014240355.1 Roseibacillus sp.
CGCAGCAGGTGGCCAGGATGGACCTCCCTGACGAAGTCGCCATCGATCTCGAGGAAATGACGAATGTTTTCGGAATGTTCGATGAGCAGATCCGCCCCCATTTCCTCAAGTTGTGGTCCGGCCTGCGCGATGACATGGTGGCCGGCCTTGGAGAGGAAGGGGCTGTGGTGGTCGATCTCAAGGGCGCGCTGCCCACGGTGCCCGGGCTCCCGCAACTCCTGGTGGATGAAGGCAAGGCACCACGTATCGCCATCCTGGCACCGACCAAGGACAAGAAGAAGCTGGGGGATTCCTGGGATAAGACTGAGAAGGCCCTCAACGGGATTCTCAAGATTGTGAGTGAAATGACGGGGGAGAACATTCCCATGCAAAGGCCAATGAGCAGCGAGAAAAATGATCTCAAGACCTGGTTCTTTCCATTCCCCTTCCAGTCCGATGACTTTGTCCTGAACGTCTCTGTCGATGAGAATAATTTCTATGCCTCGACTTCAAAATCCTACGTCCAGGATCTCTCCGCCAGACTGGAGAAGGCCGAGGTGGATCCCGCTGCCACGGGTGCCTACTTCAATGTGAACTTCGCGGCGCTGAATGCCTACCTCAACGACTGGATCAAACTCCTGGAGGAGAAGCAGGTGGACATCTTCGGGGAAGGTTCGCCGGACGCGGAGGATCTCATGGAGGCACTGCCCATGGTAAAGATGGCGGTGGCCGGTCTTGGCGAACTGAAGAACATCAGGGGCCATACCCGGAAGGAGAATGGAGTGCTTCGAACCTCGGTGCATTTCAGGACCGGAAAATAACGGGCTGTCCGCTGGGCTTCCCGGGAAGATATTCCGGCAAGGATTTTTTGGAGAACCGTGGAGGCGGTCCTCCCTTTTCCTTGAAAGGGCAGATCCCTTTCCGCTGGTCAAGTGGACGGATGGGCATAGAATTACACTATGGCTAGGCTGATCGTACCCCAGGAGGACGAGCAGGAGCTTGGTGCTGCCCACTCTGAAACGGTTGAGCTGGCGTTGGCCCGTCAGCGCCAACGGGACACGGTTCAGTCCCTGATCAGTTCCATGATTCTGCTGGGACTCCTGATCGGCGTGCTGGCGCTTGTCACGATTCTTTCCCTGCAGACCAAGTCGCCCACGATCGTAACCTACCAGGCTTCCGTACCCGAGGAGGAACGCGTCGAGCGTCCGGAAGTGAATCAACGGGCCCGGCCCAACCCGCCGGGTCAGAAGTCTTCCCGGGCCAAGGTGATTGCCTCGCAGGCACCGTCTCCCGTGTCTGTTCCCATTCCTGATAACCCTGTCCCGGAAGGCCCTTTCGGGATGTCGGACGAGATCGGGGAAGGCTGGGGCGACAATGAAGGCGATGGGACCGGAGGAGGGGGAGCATCTTTCTTCGGGAGTTACCGGAAGGGCAAACGGGTGGCCTACGTGGTCGACTTTTCCGGATCGATGGGCTCGACCGCGGAAGGCGGAGGCACCTTTGCCCAGGCTCTCAAGAAGGAGCTCACGACCTCGATCGGCAACCTTTCCTCGGGAATGTATTTCACGGTCATATTCTTTTCATCCCGCGCCTGGAATCTGACCACCGAGGGCAACGACTATGTTGGAAACGGTTGGCATGGACTTGGCGAGCCTCCTCACACCAACTGGTATCCGGCTAATGAAGGCATCAAGAAGGAAGTTATCGGTAAGATCAACAGCATGCCGGTGGCGGGGGGTACGATGTGGTACCCGGGCCTCAAGATGGCCATGACCATGAACCCGCCCCCGAGTATTGTATTTCTTCTTTCTGACGGGGAACCTCGTGATGGGGACTCAATCTCCTTCAACATGAAGCAGCTTAACCCGGGGGGGACGCCAATTGACACTATCGCCTTTGAAGTTCCCGGTTCGCCTGCGGGTCGTCTCATGGAAATTGCGAAGGATACCGGTGGGAAGTTCGTGATGGTGTACAAGGGTCAGCGTAAAACCGGGCGTGCTGCCGAGGCTCTGACCGATCCGAGGCATGATTGATCCCTCGTCCGGAAGGGGCGGCAGTCACCCCTCTCTCGTCTTCAGAATGGCCTCTGCCAGGGCGAGGTCCTGGGGCAGGGTGACCTTGAGGTTGGAGAGGAGGTTTTCAACGAGCCTGGTGGGCACGCCGATAGCCTCCGCGGCCGACACGTCGTCGGTTACCTCGAGTGCTTGAGACCCGGTAGCCCGGTAGGCCCGGCGCAGGATCTCAAAACGAAAGGCCTGGGGGGTTTCCATGATCCAGAGCCGGTCGCGGGGAACGGAGCGATGAGTGAAGTCATTGTCGTCGGTCGTCTTGATGGTCTCGGTGACCCGGCGGGCCAGGGCTGCCGCGCCTTCGTCGCGGGAGGCCTCGATCACCTGGTCGATCTGTTCGGGCAGGATGAGAGGGCGGGCTCCGTCATGGACTGCAACGTAGGCCGGAGGAGAGGGGAAGGCATCAAGGCCGCGTATCACGGAGAGAAAGCGTTCACGGTCACCGTCCACCCGCAGGACCGGTTTCCCTGTCCCGGGATCGAGATGAGCAAAGCGTTCTTCGCTGGTCACCACCACGACGGTTTCGATCTCCCTGGCCTGCAGGAAGGCATCGAGGCTCCACTGAAGGACTGGTTTTCCTTCCAGCAGGGCGGTCATCTTGTCGAAACCCATGCGGTGGCCCTGGCCTGCCGCGACAATGATGGCAGCGCAACTCATGTGACGAAGGAGTTCACGTTCAGGGGCAGGATTTTATTTTGGTGGGATGATCAGAGCGTATCTTCAGGAGAGTTGCTTCATGACCGCCTGGGAGAGGCTTTTGCCGTCGGCACGACCGGCGGTACGTTCCTGGAGGATCTTCATGACCTTGCCCATGTCAGCCCGGGTGGAGGCACCGGACTCTTCGATGGCGGTGATCACCAGTTCATTAACCTCTTCCGCTGAGAGGGGGGTGGGAAGATAGTGTTCCAGGATGGTGATTTCGGATTCCTCCTGCTCAACCAGTTCAGTGCGGCCGGCCTTGGTGAACTGCTCCGCGGATTCCCGGCGCTGCTTGATCTGTTTCCGGATGAGGTTGACGATCTCGCTCTCGTCCAGTTCCCCGTCCGCTCCTCCCTTTTCGATGGCAGCGTTCTTGATGGCGCTTTTGACTGCGCGGAGAGTGCTGAGAGCAATCGGGTTCCTGGCACGCATGGCGTCCTTCAGGTCTTCAGTGAGTTGGGTTGCGATGTCGGCCATGGAATGGAAGAAGGAGTTTCAGGCCTGAAGTTGCAAGTTTCAAGTGTCCAGAGGCCGCCCTGCCAGTTGTGGGTCACGGGAACCGGAAACTTGAACTTGAAACCCGGGAGAGGAGGCCTCTTCCTCCCTTCGTGCGCGCAGGCAGCCTGTATCTGGTCTTCGTCGGCTTGCTCCTCTGTGTGGCAGGCGGAGCCTTCGCCCTGCTCATGTGGCGGAGTTTCGACCGCGCTTCCGGGCAGCGCGATTGGGAGGAGACGGAATGCACCATCGTGGAGTCCAGGATCGATCAACGCCAGATCGGTAGCGAGGTGGGAACAGAGTACAGGTTTGCGGTGACCTATGGTTATTCCTACGACGGCAAGGTGTTTACCTCGGAACGATACAGTCTGCAGGGAGCTTTCTGGAGTTCCTCGAAAGAACGTTCGCAGCGCAGAGTCGACAAATTTCCGGGGGGCACCACCAAGTCCTGTTATGTTAATCCTGAGGATCCTTCCTCAGCTGTCCTGAAGATGGACTCAAAGGCACCCGGTTATTCGCTGTGGTTCCCGTTGATCTTCATAGTGGGTGGGATCGGCATGATGATCGGGGCCGTCCGAAGCGATTTGATGATACGACGCTCCGCTCAACATGAGAAATTGAACTGAAGCCGGGCCGATGCTGCCTGCGAGGGAGCGGATCAGCTTGAGGTCACCTTGACGAGGAATCCTTTCCTGCGTGCTCCGGTGAGCATGGTGTGCAGAAGCCAGAGAGAAGCGCTGAGAAAGATAATGTTCATTGCAAGGGA
Organism: Roseibacillus sp.; assembly: GCA_014240355.1. Taxonomy (GTDB): domain Bacteria; phylum Verrucomicrobiota; class Verrucomicrobiia; order Verrucomicrobiales; family Akkermansiaceae; genus Roseibacillus_B. The sequence goes on from JAAZXD010000254.1 coordinate 4,009, forward strand.
GGCCACCATATGGGTTGCCGGGAAGGTGCCAGACTGGATGACATCTCGCATGCCTTCAAAGACATGAGTGGAAGGAAAGAGCTTGGAAAGGGGTTGGAGCCAGGCGGGCAGGGCGGAGACCGGATAGAAGACCGCGGAAAATGGTTGGACCATGAAGGGGATAGCCCAGGCCAGGGACTCAGCCCCGTGGCCGAAGCGCAGGATAAGGCTGACCGAGATCAGTCCCAGGGCCCAGCCGAAGAGAAGGAGGTTGAGGTAGAAGGGAATGAGAGCGATCTCAAGATTGAAGAGATTGAACTGGTAGGCCGCGATGGCAATGACCGCGAGAATGAGACCGGTGAAAATGACCCGGCAGAACCCTACCAGGAACATGGCCCCGACGTATTCTGTGGTTCGCACTGGCGCGGCGAAGATATTCAGGAGATTGCGTGTCCAGACATCTTCCAGAAACGAGATGGCTACTCCCTGCTGGGAGCGGAAGAGGGCATCCCACAGAATGATGGCCCCGATCAGGTATGTGATTGTCTGAGGGAAGTCCCCCGACGTCTCGGACTGGAGATATTTGGTCAGGAATCCCCAGACGAGCAGCTGCACGAAAGGCCAGAAAACGAGCTCGACGATTCGTACTGGGTGACGGGTGTAGAGCCAGAAATATCGCAGGGCGATCGAGCCGAGGACACGGAAGTTCATGCAGGGGGCGGGACTGCGTTATTGGGGGCCTGATACGGGATAATGTCCAGAGATTAGAGAATTCCTTGCTTCTTCGGCAGGTTCCTCATGGCGCCTTGGCGATCCTGGGTTCAAGCGAGGGAAAAAGGTGGGGCCCGAGGGTCTGCCGCTTTTTCATGACAGGATCTCCTTGACGACTCTCGCCTCC
>JAAZXD010000255.1 GCA_014240355.1 Roseibacillus sp.
CATTCCCGAACTCACCGAGGAACGCCGGGTCGAACTGGTCAAGGTCATCAGGAATATGGCGGAGGAGTCACGGATCAGGGTGAGGTCCGACCGGAAGGACGGCATGGATGCAGCAAAGAAGATGAAGGCCGACAATGTGCTGACCGAGGACCAGATGCGCGATTTTGAGAGCGAAGTTCAGGAATTTACGGACAACTACATCAAGGAAATCGACGAAAAGCTCGGCGAGAAGGAGCAGGAGTTGATGAGGGTTTGAGGAAGCGTTTCGCCGTGGCCGGGGATGGAGCGTGGATTGATATCCAGCGACTCAATTTCCGGAAACCTTTCCGGATTCAGGCCAGGGCCCATCCGGTTAAGGGAACAAAGGTCGTTGTTCGGAACGGTGACGCTGCCAGCTCAGGAGGGTGATCCGTTCTCAAGTTCCGCGATAACCCGTTGTTTTCGGGCGTGTTTCCAGGAGCGAAAAGCAGCTCCGAGATAGAAAGTGCACATGAGCAGCGCAAGGGTGGCGTTGCGGTGTTCAGGGCTGGCCCATTCGTAGGTTCCCCCGATGGCGGGGCCAATGCATGTGGCTGCATTGGTCAGGAAGGCCAGAAAAGCCAGAAAGGTGGCTCCAGCGAGCCCGTGACGGGGTTCCACGATGGCGTAGAGGGAGGCAATGAGAACCGCCCCGCCGGAAAAGATGCCTGGCATGGCGATGGACCGGAGTTCCCCGGTCGAGCCGACCTCCTGGATTCCCGCAATTCCCATGGCGAGGAGGGCGAAGGCCAGGAGGAAGCTCAGGATGTGCATGCTGGCAGGAATCTGCAGAAGATGATGACAGGTCAGGATCTCCCGTCACGACTGATCTCTTCCCTGGCGGATCGGTCGGGGCGATCGATGACGAGCCGGGTGATCCTGCCCTGGGGAAGCGGTGTGATCATTCCCGATTGCTCTGAATGGTGCAGGACGTAGTCTTGTTCCATGATCGATATGCTGGTGCGGCTTTACGACCTGCCCGAGACCCTGGAGACCTATCGGGCCGTTGAGGAGGAGGGGGTGATCCTGCGGAGGCCACAGGGTTACGAGCGCCACATCCTGGCCCATTGGGTGGGCGAGCACTTTTCGCCAAAGTGGGTCAGCGAGGCGAAGGTGGCCTTCAGTCGGCAACCCGTGAGCGCCTTCATGGCGACCAGGGAGAAGGAGATACTCGGGTTCGCCTGTTACGAAACAACAGGCAAGGGCTATTTCGGACCGACCGGGGTGGCGGAAGGAGAGCGGGGCGGCGGTCTCGGCAAGGCTCTTCTCTACAAGGCCCTTGAAGCCATGCGCGAGGAGGGTTACGCCTATGCAATCATCGGTGGGGTAGGTCCGCGGGAGTTCTACGAGAAGGCATGCGGGGCGACTGAAATCCCGGGAAGTGACCCGGGAATTTTCGCTGATCTCCTGCCCGATCCCTGATCGGGCAGGCACTCAGGTTCATATCTCACGTTTCAGATTGGTGTCCAAAGCCGTTCCCAGAGGAAGTCAGGATCCTGAGTATGTCCGGGGGGCCTTTGCCCGGATCGCGGATAAGTATGCCCTGGCCAATCACCTCCTGAGTGCAGGGACGGATATTCTCTGGCGGCGGAAGGCCGCTCGCATGGTCGCGGATCTGCAACCGACCCGGGTTCTTGACGTGGCAGCCGGGACCGGTGATCTGGCTCTCGCAATACAACGGTATTGCCCCGGGGCTGAGGTGACGGGGGTCGACTTCTGCGAGGAGATGCTCCTGCATGCGAGGAAGCGCGGACTACGCCACACGGTCGTGGGTGATGCACTTGATCTTCCCTTCGAGGATGGAAGTTTCGACGTGGTCACGGTGGCCTTCGGGTTGAGAAACATGGGGAACTGGGAGGCCGGGTTGCACGAGATGGCGCGGGTCGTGCGGGACGGAGGACATGTCCTGGTCCTTGACTTCTCGCTCCCGAGGGGAGTTCTGCAAAGACCGTATGCCTTTTATCTCAACAAGTTGCTGCCCCGGATCGCCGGAGTGATCACCGGGGAGCGCGACGCATACGAGTATCTGGCGGGATCGATCGACCGATTTCCCTGTGGGGAGGCCATGCTTGAGTTGTTTTCAAGGACGGGATTGCAGGAGAGCGAGTGGCTGCCCCTCAGCGGAGGGATCGCTTCCATTTATACCGGACAAGTTGCTGTGATGCCGTCTTAACGCTTAACACAGGGCGCTCCAGAGGCCACACTTCCCGCATGCCGATCCAGGGATCAGCCAATCAGTTCGTGTGCGACCTCGTGGCTTATGAGCCAGGGAAACCGGTCGAGGAGACCGCGCGTGAATTGGGCTTGCGGCCTGAGGAGATCATCAAGCTGGCCAGCAACGAGAACCCGCTTGGTCCGTCACCAAAGGCAAAGGAGGCCATGCAGACGGCTATCGAGGAAGGGCATCTTTACCCCGACGGAGGGGGCTGGAACCTCCGTAATGCGATTGCAGAAAGGTGCGGGGTGGGAATGGAACACGTGGTGCTGGGTAATGGATCAAATGAAATCATCGAGTTGCTCTGTCACTGCTTTCTCAATCGTGAAAGATCCCTTGTTGCGTCCGAGCATGCCTTCGTGGTCTACAAGCTGATGGCCACCCTCTTCGGGGCGAAATACGTGGAGGTGGCCGACTCGGATTTCGTGCACGATCTCGATGCCATGGCGGACGCGATTACCACGGATACGCGGTTGGTATTCATCGCCAATCCCAACAATCCAACCGGGACACTCGTGGGCCAGACCGAAATCGACCGCTTCATGAACCGTCTTCCGGATCACGTGGTGACAGTTTTTGACGAGGCCTATTACGAGTTTCTGAGCGATCCGCCGGATACGGTGAAATATGTCAGGGAGGGGAGGAATGTATGTGTCATGCGTACTTTCTCCAAGGCCCAGGGTCTCGCAGCCCTGCGGATAGGCTACGGCATCGCCTCTGAGCCGGTGGCGAACCTTCTGCACCGGGCCCGGCAGCCATTCAACGCGAACGGTATTGCTCAGGCCGGCGCTCTTGCCGCCTTGGGTGATCCCGAGCACGTGGCCCGCACGGTTGCCAATAACGACGATGGTCTGTCGCTACTGCAGGATGCCTTCGAAAAGCGTGGGCTTCGTTACGTGCCCAGCATGGCCAACTTCGTCCTGGTGGAGGTGGGAGACGGTGATGAGGTTTTCCAGAAGATGCTTGCTCATGGGGTCATCGTAAGGGCCATGCGAGGCTACAAGCTGCCCGGGTGGGTCCGCATTTCGGTGGGAACCCGAGCTCAGAATGAACGCTGCCTGGAGGTTCTGGACCAGGTTCTGTCCGACTGAGAGGGACGGGCTCGCGAATTGACACGCAATAGACATGGGACTATTCTATTAAGACTTCTTAATAATCCGATGTCCCAAACTACCTCTCCGGCCACCCGGAGCTTTCACTGCGTTTCCTGTCGCGGTGAAATTCAGATCCCGTTTGATCTGCCTCCGACAACCGCTCCATGTCCCCATTGCGGGACCGGGATCTCCTCCCCCCCGCCTCCGGTTGTCTTTGCGGACCGGTCGCCGCTGGAACAGGCGGTGCCTCCACCCTCAGGTTCCGGCGAACCTCCCACTCCGGCAGGTATTGCTCCGACAGCACCCGAAGAGGCGGTGCCGCCGGCAGCACCGGTCCCGTCTCCACTGGCGGGAGCGTCACTCCCGAAGTCGGAGCGCAGTCGACCGAAGCAGGGGCGGGGACTGCATCCAGCGATTCCATTCCTGGCCGCGGTGGTTCTTGTTGTGGGCGTGTTGATCACCCTGGTGGTGCTGAATCGCAAGGATCCAGATCCGGGGGCGCTCGTGGTGGTTGCCGCGAGGAAGAAGGTCACGGCTCCGCTTGAGAGGGAGGTGAGTGAACAGGGCCGGGAGCGTTTCCTTGAGCAGGGATGGAAGTCTGACGCTTCAAAGGCTCTGACCGGATTCCTGCAGGCTCGCAACTCTGAAGAGAAGGCGCGCCATGTCATTGGCGGGGACGTGCTGATGGGCGAGATGGAGAAGTTCTACACCGGTGTCAGCGAGATCGACGAATCAGACACTCCAGTCAATGCCTTCAGTCATCAACAACTCGACATCATGGACCGCCGGAGGGGGCTTTTCCTCATGCGTTTCGAAAGACCCTCGCAATTGAAGATGTCTGAATTCTTCCGGCCCGTGGCCCCGCTTGAGATCCAGCACGGCCTGAAGGAACCAGGCCTGCTCCTCTCCGCCTTTTCTACGAGGGAGCGCTTTGCGATGGAGCCAGTGCGGGTGATGGCATTCTTCAAGGAGGTGAGTGGCAAAATGCTTCTAGACTGGAAGGTTTACACCCAGACGAAGTATCGTATTTTCAGGCATTTTATCAGCACTCCACGACCAGGTGCGGGCGGGGTGTTTCGGGTGATGGTCCGGGAGACCCTGCCTGTCACGAAGACCGGCACGATTGCCAACGCTGGGCGGAACTTCAGCCTGAGTGATCCGGCCTTTGCCCGGGACCAGGTCACGGTCACCGTGCTCAATGACGAACTGCCGGGCCGCATACTCTCCGAACTGGCATGGATCAATATTCCGAACCGACGGAATCAGAACCGTTACGCGACCGTGCGCCTCAGTTGGACGAGCGCTCCCGAAAGTCAGGTCCATCTCGACGAAGTGATCTGCTGGGAGTTTCTCGGTCTGGGCGGGGAGGCGGGAAACGCTGATCTCCTCGGAGAGGATGTGGTGGGGGAACCCGGTCCGGGGAAGTCCGTTCCCTTTGCGCCCGGGGAGCCGATCAACCCGGTTTCCATTCGTGAAGGGGAACCTGGGGAGGGAATCCCCGCTGGGTCCAGCGGGGCTGAGGACGGCTCCGGCGGAGGTGATAGAGGGAAGGAAG
>JAAZXD010000256.1 GCA_014240355.1 Roseibacillus sp.
CATAGAGTTTACCCAGGGTGCTCTCCCAGGACAGCTCCAGCTCCCCACCGGGAGCAGGCCGCACCGCCAGGCCAAGGGGATCCACCCCGTCAACCGGGCCAACCGGCGCTCCCTCGGCAAGCGCCTCGATGCGGGCTGGCGAGAGGGGAAGATCAAACACCGCCATCTCGTCGATGCGTCCTCCAAAGCTGTTGTTCAGGGTGTTGCCCTCCGCCCCGATGGTCACCACCCCGTTGAAGGCGTCGAGGGGTTCTCCCCCTGCCGCATCCGCCACCTTGACACCATCCACCCAGATTTCCCGGTGGCCCTCGTCATCCCGCTGGAAGACAAAGTGCTGCCACTGGTTGAGATTGACCGCCCCGCCCACCGTGAGGCGCTGCGGGGGCTCACAGCACCCGGACTGGTCAAAGTAGACGGTTCCGTTGCCCCAGGGCGTATGAGCCTGAAAGCCGCGCTCGCCCCCGGTTGCCCCGGGTGAGTGAAGCCAGAACACGCTCGAGTTGCCGACCTGGATATTGAATTGCCAGAAGCTCACCGCCATCGCGTTATTTTCAAACGCGGAATCAAAATAGGTTCCCGGCTCGGTGATCGCTGCTGCTCCGTTTTGGTTAGCCCCGAGATCAAGCGACTGGCCATTGCCGAGGTGACCATCCCCCACCGAGGAGAGGACCGCTGGTCCAATCAGGGTGGTGTCAGCACCATTGCCGCTCTGATCCTCCGTCTGGCCCTCGAAATTCCAGTAGGCCAGAAGGGTCGGTTCCGGCACCGGGGGAATACTGTTGGGGTCGGTCGGGTCAAACAGAGCATCGATTTCGTCTCCATCGTCAAACCCGTCACCATCGCTGTCGGGATCAAGGGGGTCGGTTCCGGTGTCGCTGGCACTGACAAAGGCACCCGTTCCGGACTCCACCCCGTCGAGAAGGCCGTCACCATCGCTATCGGGATCGGAGGGATCAGTGCCGATAGTAGCTTCATTGCCGTCACTGGAGCCGTCGTCGTCCGAATCGGAATCGAGGGGATCAGTCCTGGCGGCGTATTCCTCCGCATCGCTCGATCCGTCGTTGTCAAAGTCACTCGTGACCGGCGCGTCATCGGGGCCCGCGACATCATCCAGGCCATCGACCCCGTCATTCGCATCGGCATCGATGATCCTCTGCTCGAAGGCATCCGGCAGACCGTCGGCATCGGTATCGGCAGGTGGAATAATCAGACCCGACGGACGAAGGCTGCCCTCCGCCAGGCTGGCGATCTGGTCCGGGGTCAAGGCGTCATCGTAGACCGCAATATCGTCAATGAGCCCGGAAAAGCTGTTGTTCAGGCTGTTGTCGGCTCCGATGGTCAGGATCCCATTGAAGGCGTCGAGGGCTTCGGCTCCGCCTCCACTGGCGGCAAGGGCACCATCAACCCAGATTTCACGATTACCCGCAGCGTCCCGCTGGAAGACGAAGTGCTGCCACTGGTTGATGGTGACCACCCCACCCACCGTGAGGCGCTGCGGGGGATCGCAGCACCCGGACTGGTCAAAGTAAACGGTTCCGTCGCTCCAGGGCGTGTGGGCCTGGAAGCCGCGCTCGCTCCCGGTTGCCCCGGGTGAATGAACCCAGAACGCGCTGGAGCTGCCGATCTGGGTGTTGAACTGCCAGAAGCTCACCGCCATGGCATTGTTATTGGCAGCCGCATCAAAGTGGCTGCCAGCCGGAACTATCGCAGCCGCACGGTTATTGAGCGCCCCAAGATCAAGAGCCCGGTCACCCGCCACGCCCGTTACTCCGCCCGCGGCGGCAGTAAAGACGGCCGGCGCACTCAATACGGCGTCGGAGGCATTCCCCGAGACGTCCAATGCCACCGTAGGATTGCTGTCGTCATCGAAATCAAAGTAAGCGAGAAGATCCAGAGCATGGACCCGCTGGATACTCAGGGAACCTGCGAACAGGACTAAGGCGAGGAGGAACGAGGCTTTCGTAGACACGGTATGGATTTTTGGTTGAACGCCAAAATACAGGTTTTATTTCCCCCGCCTTGTCCAGCAAAAGCAAAACATTTGCTCCTTCCCCGGCGTGCTGGGATCCCTCGCCCTGTTGAATCTGTCCCCTGCAATTCCCCTGCGAAGGGGCGCCTCACCACCGTTCCGGCCTACTTCCTGCGGTAGCAATCCAGGCGGGCACCCACCCGCAGATAGAAGCTGTTGTGAGCTACCGCCGGACTGGCATCCACCCAGGTCACTTCATCTCCCGGCCTGAGATCCGAGATGGCCAGCACGCGTGCCTCCTTGTCCACCTCGATGGCGTAACCCTCGCCGTCCCGCGAAAAGCAGAAAAGCCTGCCACCTATGAGGAGCGGCGAGGCATAGAAGTTGCCCTGGAACTTCTTCTCCCACTTCGATTGCCCCGAGCGTGGGTCGACCGCCTGCAGCACCCCCCGGTCAGACAGCACAAAGAGGGTTTTCCCATCCGACACCGGGGTCGGGACGTAAGGGGCATGGTTCTCCAGCTGCCAGACCACCTCGGCCTTCCCTCCACTGGCATCGGGCGGGCGTACCGCCAGGAAGACGTTGTTGCCGCCCTCCCGCTTGCAACCAACTGTGAGAAGTGAATCCTTCTCCCCGCTCCCGGCCAGGATATCAACCGGCGAGACGATGCAGCGCTCGTCGAAGAGGTCGGGCAGGGACCACAATTCCAGTCCATTCTCAACGTTCAATCCCCGCACTCCGATGCTGGTGCTGCTCACCACGACTTCATACTCCGGGCCATCGGCACCGTGACGCCTGCGGATGAGCGGGGACATGTAGGTCGTCTTGGGACTCGGACTGGGATACATTCTCTTCCATTCGGGTTCGCCTGTCTTTCCGTTCAGGGATGCCACGTATCCTCCGCGCTGATGCAGGTGGGCGATGATCACCGAACCCTCGTGAATAACGGGAACAATGTTTAAACCGTGAGCTCCCTTGAACTCCCCGATGTCGTAGTCCCACAGGTCCTTGCCGTCGTGGGAGCAGGCCGAGAGGACCGCCACCTTGCGGCTGGAATCATACCAACTGAAGACCACCAGGTCCTCAGCCAATGCCGGGGTGGCCGCCGCCGCGTTGTTCATCTTGTGGGTGCGGTAGGCTCCAACCTTCACTTCCTTGTGCCAGAGCAGCGTACCAGTCTTGGCCTCGTAGCAATGCAGCCCAACAAGCCCCCTGGCACGATCTTCCGAGGTCACAAACACGCGATTGCCCCAGACCACGGGCGAACTGCTTCCCGGACCGGGCAGGGACACGGACCACGCCCGCGTGCTCTCGCCCAGTTTGAGAGGGACTTCCTGCCCGGCCGCCACCCCCGATCCATCGGGACCCCGGAAACGGGGCCAGTTCCCGCCCTCACCGGCGGCACTTTCTAACAAAAGAAGGCTCGCCCATGAGATGATCGCAATTCCTTTCATAGTTCTGCAGCGTGAATCTTTCAGCAGTCCTGACAACACGTCACGCTGTCGCATTCTCGTCCCCGGGTCAACCACCCGCTGAATCCGCATCCCACCCACCGCATTTGACGGACTTGCCTTGTTGAATTAGAGTCCAGTCAGGGTAGAGCCTCCCCCCCGCCAGCGTGCAGACTTGCAAGCCCGGGTCGCCCTCCCTATCCCTGTCTCCCCCCAACATGGAATTCCCAAAAACCCATTCCGCAAAGGGACTCCTTTTCAGCCTGTTCCTGCTGGCAGGATCCCTCCCCTCCCCCGCCGCCCCCATCATTTCCGAAATCCTCGCCGACAACGAGTCGGGTCAACGGGACGAGGACGGTGACTGGGAGGACTGGCTGGAACTCTACAACCCCGATCCGGATCCGGTTGACCTCGGTGGCTACTTTCTCACTGATCGCCCGGAGAACCTTCCCAAGTGGCGCATCCCCGACGGCACCGTCCTCCAGCAGGGGCAGTTCCTTCTCCTCTTCGCCTCGGGCAAGGACCGGGCGGTGGCCGGCCAGCAACTCCACACCAGTTTCAAACTCGAGAACAACGGCGAATACCTGGCCCTCGTCGGACCGGACGGAGTCGCCATCATCCATGAGTTCTCTCCCACCTATCCTGTCCAGTTCAACGATGCGTCCTACGGCGTGGAACAGGAACCTGTCACTGCGGAGGATATCCTGGTCGACGTGGATGCCGCCTGCTCCACCCATGTCGCCCCCGACAACAACCTCGGGATCAGCTGGACCCAGATCACCTTCAACGACAACCTGTGGACCGCAGGCTTCCTGGGAGCCGGTTACGATCGCGGCATCGGTTACGGCGACCTGATCAACGCGGATCTTGAGCAAGTTGCCTTCAACCAGAGCCCCTCGGTCTATATCCGGGTTCCGTTTGACCTTGATCGTACCGACAACATCATCAGCCTCGCCCTTGACCTGCAGTATGACGACGCCGTGGTTGCCTACCTCAACGGCGTGCGGGTCACTTCTCTGAACGCACCCGGCTCTCTTGGTTTCGATTCCGTTGCCCTGAGTGACCGGCCGGATGCGGAGGCCCTCGACTTCCAGGCTATCCCGCTCAACAACCACCTCCACCGGCTGCGGGTCGGACAGAATGTCCTGTCCCTCCACCTCATGAACTCGGCCGCCGACGACGACGACCTCCTCGTCCGGCCCCAGCTCAGCGCTATCAGGGTGACCGATCTCACCCTCGGCAACCTGGCTTACTTCGCCACCCCCACCCCGGGACAGCGAAACGGCAGCCAGGAGCAGCTCCCCACCAGCGAGGTGATCTTCTCCCACCGCAGCAGAACGTTCAGCGACGACTTCGAGATCACCCTCGCCAGCACCTTTCCCGAC
>JAAZXD010000257.1 GCA_014240355.1 Roseibacillus sp.
TGTTCTTCGCCGCCTGGCTGGCGCTGACCTTGTGGCGGCCGCAACGCTGGTATGCCGACGAACGCTACCGCTTCCTCGCCTGTTTCGCCCTCTTCGTCAATAGCGAGGGTTAGAAGATCTCCTTCAGGAAGGGCTATTTCCTCGATGGGTTCAGAATTGCCTGCTACTTCCCCCATCCTGCGCAGTGGGAGCTTGAGACCTCCTTCGGCGGCAAAGAGTCCACGGAAAATCAGGCGAACGAGGGGACCGGCTACCTTGCCCCCGGACTTCCCATTCTGCACCACCACCGCGATGGCATATCTGGGTTGATCGAAAGGGCCGAAGGCAACAGTCCATGCATTGTGGGATTTCTTGCCAAAGTCGGTGGTCTGGGCCGTTCCAGTCTTGGCTCCAATCTCAACGTCCCGGGGAGAGGCACGTCGGGCGGTTCCTCCCGGTTCGTTGGCCGCCTTCCACATGCCAAGGCGGATATTTTCGAACTGATCGCGGTTCATCCCCTCCGCCATGAGGTCGACTTTGAGTTCGGGAATGTCACTGACCTGGACGCCTTCCTTGGGATCCACCACCCTCTTTATGAGACGGGGACGATAGTATTTGCCTCCATTGGCGATGCAGGCGACGAGGGCAGCCATCTGCAGGGGGGTGGCTTCGCATTCGTCCTGTCCGATGGCGAGCATGGCCATCCTCGCGGGAGTCATCGATTCCCCGGGATGGAGTTCCCGGCGCCACCAGGCACTGCCTGGAATGATCCCCTGGTCCTCGGCCGGCAGTTTGATGCCGGTTGGAAGGCCCAGGTTGAGCAGAGCGAAGCTATCGGCCATCCTGGTGTCACCAACCTCGTTGGAAAGTTGCATGAAGTAGGGATTGCACGAGCGCTGAATGGCATTGGCCAGGACCAAAGAACCGTGTCCCACGGTTTTCCAGCACCGGATTTTCAGCCTTCCGGTCCGTCCGTAGCGAAGATGCCCCACACACCTGTGGGTGAAATCACCCTTGTCGTGCATGCAGGCTGCTACCGCGGTGGGGAGCTTGAAGGTGGAACCGGGAGTAAAACTGGAAATGGCCCTGTTGATCAACGGATAGGCCTTGTTCGCCTTATAGCTCTCCCATTTTCCTGCATCGATACTGGGAATGAATTCATTCGGGTTGTAGTTCGGCACGGAGGCCATCGAGAGGATCTCCCCGGTGTTGACATCCATCACGACGGCGGCCACTCGACCGGCCTTGCGCAAGACGTTCTCCACGAGAAACTGCGATCGGGCATCGATGGTCAGCATGACCTGGCAGCCCTGATCCGGAGCCACTCGTTCGTCCAGCACTTCACCGAGGATACGCCCTTTTTCGTTTTTTCGCAGGACACGCCGTCCAGGTGATCCTCGCAGGTAGTCGTCCATGGTGGCTTCAATGCCGGCACAGCCCATGGCGTCCCCAAGGTAATGGTTGTATCTCTTCTTTGCCTCTGCAGGAATGTCGCCTTTCTCCCACTGCTTGAGGTAGCCCAGGATGTGGCAGGCGAGGGTGCCGTAGGGATATCTTCGCCGGGGACGGACCGTGACATAGACCCCGGCCATCTCCAGGTTGTGTTCCGCGAGGCGTGCGAACTGCTCGTAGGTGAGATCCACCGGAAAGGTGAAGGGGATAAGACCACCGTGAGTCACGTAGTGCTTCTGAAGGGCCACAGAGCTGTAGCGCACCTCGATCCCATGGTGACGCAAGCGCGGAACAATACCGTCTTTGACAATCCGGACAATCTCGCGACTGCGCTCGGAGGTGGGCACGGCCATCCCGATCCGTCTTCGGCCAGGGCGCTGATCCTCCGAGTGCTGCCGCTCCCACTCGTGGTGGATCTCATCGAGGTTCAGGACCAGTTCGTAGTTGCGAAGATTCTTGGCCAGCAGTTCACCGTTGCGATCGACGATCGTCCCGCGCACACCGGGATCTCTGATAGAGAGCGTAGTCTCTCCGGGGATGAGCTTCCGGTAATAATCAGTTTCCAGAATCTGGTAATCGAAGAGACGACTGAGCAGGGTTCCCGTCCCCGACAGGATAATGGCGGTCAGCAGGTAGAGCCGGAAACGGTAGCGGGATTCCATGAGGAGTGAGAGGCTAGTCCCCGGTGCCACTCCGGGTGGCAGTCAGTCCTTCGTAGCTGATGGTGTGATGGAACAGGCCAGCCAGGCCATAAAGGGCCCAGAACACTACGGGACAGAGGAACATCGTCAGAAGAGAGGTGAAACTGATTTTCAGAAAGAGACTACGGGTCAGCACCAGGTCGCCACGGACAAACGTGATGAAGAGGTACTCGACAGCAAGGTAAAGAAAGATAGCCACACCGGCCAAGAGCGCCGAGATGTGCCACTTGCCTTCGCGAAAGAGGGGTTGGATGCCCTGCATGAAGAACCCCATCAAGGCGTAAAGAATGATGGAGTAACCGAATATCACATCTTCATTTGGATCGATATAGACTTCCGGGTTGCCCCGCAACTCCTCTACCGGAGGGGTGATGACATGCTGGGCATCCCAGAGGAATCCCCCGATGAAGGCCAGCAACAACATGGGGCCCGCATGAACGGTCACTGCGGCGCAGAGGAAAACAAGAGGGACCACCAGAATCCTCCCTTCGTAGAGCGATTCGAAGGCGGGGGAGAACTGTTGAAGGATGCAGGCGGTGACGAGCAGACATACCAGGCTCAGATGATACCAGCCCATGCCCTATCCCTCCTCTTCCTCGGTCCTGTGAGCGATGACGAAGACCACCCCCAGTTCATTGAAGTTGACGGAAGGCTGCACAAGGGCCACGCCTTCCACCGGTCCGGGGGTGTATTCCTTGACCGTGCCTACCAGAAGATTGGAAGGGAACAGCCCGCCCTTGCCAGTGGTGATCACCTTCATGCCCGGGAGGATGGCCGCTTCCCGGGAAAGATGTCGCAGGATGAGTCTGGGCTCCTCCCCGTAGCGTCCCCGTCCACCGTGAAGAATGCCTGTCTCCGGCGTGCCCGCAACCTGAACGGAGACCTGACAGCGTTCGTCAGTCAGGAGGATTATGCTGCAGGTGTCCTCCGATGCGATGTCGACCTTGCCGGCCAACCCCCCCGGGGCGATGATCGGAACACCGGCACCGATGTCCGAGGACTGTCCGCGGTCAATGATGGCGGTCTCCCACCAGGTGGAGGGCTGCCGTTTGATGACGCGTGCGGCAATGACATTGAGGCGCTGCTTTTCCTTGAACTCGAGTGCCCGCCGGAGCTCGTTGTTCTCCGACTCCAGTTCCCGCAGGCGCCCTTCGATTGAACGGAGCTTTACATATTCCTCCTCTACCGCCCTGAGCTGGTTTCCGAGGTCCTTGGAGTTCTCGATTTCCTCCAAAAAATCCCGTGCCTTCATGTCCATCGCTGATCCGGCCTTGAGGAACGGTGAGATCGTTCCGTAGTAGGTCTGCTGGATCCCCCGAACCGTCCCCTCACTCAGCGTCAGCACCCAGATCACTCCCCACAGGAAGAACACGAGCGCGAAGAAGTTGATTGGTTTCATGGCAGGGATGCGTCTGGAGGTGGACGCAATCTAACTTGTTGCTCAAAGTTCGGAACTGGTCAACTTGCGCAGAAAAGAGATCTCGGTGAGCACCTTTCCGGTGCCCTCTGCAACAGCGCTGAGGGGGTCCTCCGCGATGTGAATCGGCAGCCCTGTTTCCTCCCGGAGGAGTTTGTCGAGTCCCCGCAGGAGCGCGCCGCCGCCCGCAAGAACGAGCCCACGATCGATCAGGTCGGCTGCCAGTTCCGGGGGACAGCGCTCCAGGGTCGTGCGCACCGCGTTCACGATAGTGTCGAGCGGGTCGCCCATGGCCTCCCGGATTTCCTGGGAGGTTACGGTAATGGTCTTGGGGAGGCCGGAGACCAGATCGCGTCCCTTGACCTCCATGCTGGTCTCTTTCGGGAGGGCAGCCGCTGAACCGATCCGGATCTTGATGTCTTCCGCAGTGCGCTCACCGATCATCAGGTTATAGGCGCGTTTCATATACTGGATTACAGACTCATCGAGTTCATCTCCGGCAGTGCGCACACTGCGCGAGTATACGATCCCGGAGAGCGAGATGATGGCAACCTCGGTGGTGCCTCCTCCGATATCGACGATCATGTTACCGGAGGCATCCTGGACCGGGAGACCCACGCCGATGGCGGCGGCCATAGGCTCCTCAATGAGAAACACTTCCCGGGCGCCGGCCTGTTCGGCCGATTCCTTCACGGCCCTCCGCTCGACTGCCGTAATGCCGGATGGAATGGCCACGACCACCCTCGGGTGGGAGCGGCGCTTGTTGTTCACCTTGCGGATGAAGTGTCGCAGCATCGCCTCGGTGACTTCAAAGTCGGCGATGACGCCATCCTTGAGAGGTCGGATGGCCACAATATTGCCAGGCGTGCGCCCAAGCATCCGCTTAGCGTCATCTCCTACCGCGACCACTTCGTTGGTGCCCGCCTTGACGGCGACCACCGATGGTTCACGCAGGACGATTCCGTGGTCCTTGATGTTGACCAGGGTGTTGGCTGTCCCCAGATCTATACCGAGGTCTTGAGAGAGGATTCCGAAGAGTTTCGCGAACATGCCAAGTGGAGAGAAGGTTTAGAAAGCTGAAATGTTTTTAGCTGCCCCAATCCGGGGTGCAAGCCTTCCCTCAGGCATTACGCTCAAACCGGAAGAAATTTTCGCAAGGAGCAAAAGAGCAGGAAAATCTCCTGCCGGGTTGAAGGGGGACTGCCGGGGAGCGGGGCGTTTCCTCCGGGGCCCCCCGGGTAGCAA
>JAAZXD010000258.1 GCA_014240355.1 Roseibacillus sp.
GGAACTCGAGTTTGCACCAGATTCCCTGCTCAATGGTATCGCATCCAGCCCCACCGGGTTGTTCGTCGCCGAGGGAGACCCGGACGAGCGGGGTGGGACGGATCTGATGCAGATAGGAGTTGGCTTCCGGGAGCACGGGGGAGGATGGCACGGACCGGTGGCCGCTGGCAATGGTGGGAAAGGCAAGCTGCCACCACCGGCGGTCTCACTCCCCTTGTCTGAGGCGTTCCCGAGGTCGTTCTCCTGCTTCTCAGCCCCGCCGGGTCACTCAAGTTTTGAGGGTTTCGGCGGTCCGGCGGATGGATAGCTCTACTCCATCAGGCGCACCCGTTGGCGGACGTAGCTCGCTCCATCCGGCGCTGCGGTGCGAAACGAGAACATGGCGGTCCCATTCTCGGGGGGATCGGTTCCCATGAACTCCCATTCATGGCTCGCGGGTTGCCAGTTCTCCAGGTCGTCTGAGACCTCGACTTCAAAGGACAAGCCGTCGACGGCCAGACTCCGGCGGAAGGAAACGACCACGGCTCTGTCTTCGGGATTGAGCCTCACCCGGACGGTCGAGTCAGGGGCTCCGGACTGGTTCGGTGATCCGCCTTCAGCGAACTCAAGAAGAGCAACGCGCTGATCCCGGTCGTCATCGGATCCGGGATCAGGGTTTCCGAACTGGACGGCCCACTCCGGGTAGCGGAGCGTGTCCGTCCCCCCCGGGGTTCCTCCGTCATGAGCACTGGGTTGCCAGTTCAATGCCAAACCGTGATCCGGACCGCTGAACGGATTGGCCAGAACCAGACTGGACCCGTCACCATCAGCGGCTTCCGACCATGGGGAATTGTCCCTGTAGTTGAAATCCTGTACCGTGCTTTGGTCTGCCGCGATGAGGGCCAGGCGCTCACCTCCATTGGCCAGCCCGGCGTCATCGGTAAATTCCCCGATGATCCGTGCCGCGGCATCCCCGCCATAACGGAACTCGAAGGCCACGGCGTCCCGGACCAGGAGACCGCGCTCTCCTGGCTCCAGTCGCGAAATCGTGGCCCCGGAAAATTCAAACTTGAGGCCCGAGATGAATTGAAGTCCGGCGAGCGAGAGAGGCTCCTCCCCGATGTTGAGGAGTTCGAGATATTCGAAAAAGTCCGCGTCGTCGTAGCCATTCTCCAACTCCTCTGCGCTGGGATTCGGAGGGTTGTACATGATCTCCGAGATCACCAGATTGGCTCGGCTCGCGATCTGATCGGACACCACGAGCGTTACCGTTTCCGGAGCGCTCCAGATCCGATTGCGATACGCTCGAGCGGTTATGATCTGGGTGCTATTGATCACAAGAGGAGAGGGCGAGACGACGTGGGTTACGCTCAGTTCGGGTCGAATCAGGAAATCACTCTCATTGACGTCGGAATTAAAAGCGTGCAGGGCAATCACGTTGGCTCCATCGCGCAGATGCTCCCTTGCAAGGGTGAGGTCCAGGCTCTCCGGCAAATGAAGCACGGTGGTGTCCCCGCCGGAACGTTCGGCATTGCCAGCAGTGGCGCTGTCCCATGCCAATGGGGCGGGCTTCAGCAAGTTGCCAATCTCCACTCCATTCAGGTAGGCCACGAATCCGGCATCGCTGTGGATGGATAGGATTGCCTTGACGATACTGTCAGGATCGTCGAGTTCGAAGTGATAGCGGACATAACACGACGCATTGATATTCTTCATCTCGTCGCCCACGGCCGTGTCGATGAGTCCGGAGAGATCCCGGCCCGACTCAAAGCCAATCCCGCCCGTTCCCTCGGGCCAGTTCGAATCGTCGAATTGGTCGGCGCTCGCGGTCCAGGACAGTCCCAGCGCATCGCTGGTCGGGACGTGATAGCGACAGGGCGAGGATTCGTCGATTAATGTAGTGGCCGTGACCGTCCCCTCGAACCGAGTTGCTGAGAGTGACACACTCCTTCGTGCGCGTCGCGGGTCACTGCCATCGGTGGTATAGTAGACCGGTCCGTCGGGCGATCCCATCACGAGTTCGAATCCATCCTCGGCTGCTCCGCCGACGGAATTGAATGACGGGGGCGCGTGGTATTGCGTATCGAGCCAGTCCACACGTGCCTTCAACCAACCCTTCATGTGAGAGATTTCAGCGGTCCAGCCCCGCGATTCCGGAGTGGCGAAGTTTCCCCCGTTGGGAGGATGCTGCCTCCATTTCGAAAAATTGCGTCGCTGGGCTTCCCGGATCTCATCGGCCATTTCGTCGATCACGGCGTAGAGATTTGAGAGGGAGAACTCGTGTTCACGCAGTTCGGCCCACCGGTCGGTGTGGCGTTGCCGGATGTCGGGATAGTTGGCCCGTGATGCATCGGGGGATGGGCCGAGAAGATGACCATACCATGGATAACGACTATCGAACCAGGTCTTGCTGGAAACCGTTCCCACTGCATTGACGCCCCCCTCCCAGGCGAGCGGGTTGTCATCGCGCACGTCCTCACAGCCCAGACTGCGGTCGTAATCCCAGACCGGTCCGCTGACGATCTTGCCGCCACGATCCTTGTAGAAGAAGGCGCTGTGTCGCCCCCAGTCGATATTCAGAGCCAGAATATTGAGGTGGTGGTGGTCAATCCACGAATCGACGTCCAGATAGTCCGAGAAGTGGAGGCGGGTGCTGCGGTTGACTCCGGAAGGGCTGTTAGTAAGAGCGGCATTTAATTCGTTGAGATGGGATGTGATCCAGGAGCGCTGGCGGGTAGTCATCTCCGACCCATCTGGATCGACTCCGGTGAGACTTCCCATTCCGGCCACATTGAAGGTGGGCTCTCCCGGGTCCGGGCGGTCGTTCTTGAAGATATAGCCTCCGGTGATCTCGGGTTCGGCATCTTCCCAGGGCATGAGACGTTCGATGTCCACTCGATTCGGATCCGTCTCAATTCGCTCGATGAGCGAGTAGACACCGAAGTAGTCGGCATTCGACACATCCGGGCCTGAAGTATCGCTGAAGACCTCGACGAACCGGGTGCGCGGTGCATAGCGTCCGATCTGGCGACTGATTTCGTAAACGAACGGATTGCGAAGCAGGGTAAGATCCCACTCATAGCGGGCATTGAGAATCCAATCGGCTTCCCGGGCCAGGCCCAGCGGTTTGATGTTGCGATCCTCGTCGTCCCCATCACGCCAGGTTTCGACCGAGAGAGAGTACTTGGGCCAGTTGCCGGAACTGGATCCACGCCTTCGAATTCCGGCCCGTGTCGCGAGCACGGGATCTTCCGTCAACAGGGTCCTGCCTGTTTCCGGATCAGGTTCAAAGAAGAGCATGGAGACGGCCTTCCGGCTCGTTGAACTTGTGGAGGGGGGCGTCCCAGCCCCGTGAGAGGAAATCACGATGATTGGCAGGTTCGAGGAAAAGGCTGCCACACTGTTTGCCAGCCTGAGGTAGGCATGAGCGGTAACAGCGCCCACCAATCCTCGGGACACGAAGGCCCGCGCGCGGATCTGAGTGTTGGCCGAGACCGGGATCGGCACGCGGTAGACCGTCGACCGCGTGCCGGGCACAGTGCGATCTGTGGTGTAGCGGATGACTGCACCGGGAGTGGGGCAACTCAGTTCCAAGCTGAAGGGTTCAGTGAACATCCGGCTCGTCTCCGAAAAAACGACTTCGGCGGGGGGCGGTCCGGAGACCGTTCCATTCCTGCTCCCCGGAGTGGGTTGCTAAAAGTATCCCAACCCGAGGTCGAGGGGATTTCCAGGAGGAGCCACTCCATAGGACACTCCTTCGAACTGCTCAGGATACTGCGGAGCAATCTCGCTGACAACGGTGACGCCGTCCGGTGCCACGAGTGCGAGATACTCTCCATCACGGTCCAGGGCGAAACTCGTGTGCAGCTCCTGACCAGTCCGATCCTTCGCGGAAGCGTAGATGACCAGATAGGAACCAGCTCCGATGTCCACGTCGGGAAACTCCCACTGTGTGAGGTTATTCCGATTGTTGGTGAGATAGTGTCCGAGGAGCGACTGAGGCTGCGAACCGGTATTGGCGATCTCAAGCCAATCCGAGGGGGCGCCGTCTTCGTCGCGACGGTTCTCGTCGGCAACGGCCATGAGTTCCGTGAGCACCAGCTCGGCAAAAAGCGTGCCCGGTAGTGCCAGCAGGGTGGCTGCGAGGAAAACAATTCCCATGCGTGCCAATCGGGCCCGGGGGAGAAGGGGATGCCCTGGGATCATGCGGTGAGGGGATTTTCCTGGAGGCTCGGGACGCCCCGCATGGAGCGATCCAAGCAAGTTGCCACCCCGGGGGCAAGCCATGGAGTCGGGGAAAGGTGATTCCGGGGTCAATAGGGTAACGCGAAGATGGGATTTTCGAGGAGTTCCAGGGGATTGCGATGAGATCCTCTCTGTCGGAGTGAAGGCGGCCTATTTCTGAGTCCGGAGATTGTGCCATCGCCGACGAGACGCCAGCTCGGGCTGCGAAGGAACGATTTGCCGGATCGAACTCGAAGAGGCGTAGTCACAGAGTGATCACTTTGCGGCAGGGGGGGCAGGAAGGTGAAACCTCCGACGTCTCCCCCGGCGGAACCTGATCCGCGGACTCCGGGTGATGGGGCAGAGGGAAGCCGGGCTCAAGCGCAACCGAAACGTTATGGGGGTGGACCAGATCAGCCCTTTTATCATCCGGTCTGTGCTCGTTTTGGCCTGGGCGGAATCACTTTTCCCTTTTTCCACGTGTGATAAACGCGTTAAGTATGAAGGATAAACGAAAAGGAGAGTATCCGCATTGCCGCCCTTTACTTGCTTTCCTTCAT
>JAAZXD010000259.1 GCA_014240355.1 Roseibacillus sp.
GGGTTCACCGCGGTTGGCTACAGCTTTGGCAGGGAACTGCAGAAGAACCTGAAGGTTCCCATTGGTCTGGTGGGAACGAACTGGGGTGGCACCCGGATCGAACCATGGACCCCCCCGGTGGGTTTCAAGGCCGTGCCCGACCTGAAGGATTACGTGGAGAACCTTGATGCCATTGAGGCAGCGAAGAAGAATGGAGGGAATCGTCCCCGGCCCAAGGGTGGAGCGGTCGAGATCTACAATGGCATGGTGGCCCCTCTCATTCCCCTCAGTGTGCGGGGTGCGATCTGGTACCAGGGTGAGTCAAACGCGGGGGACGGTCTGCGATACGAATACCTTAAGGAGGCTCTCGTCAAGGGATGGCGCTCGGTCTTCCAGAATGAGAAGCTTTCGTTTTACTGGGTGCAACTGGCGAACTTCCAGGGACCGAATGGGAATCCAGCCGGTGGTGGCTGGGGTCCGGTGCGGGAGGGCCAACGCCGTGCCCTCCGGGTTCCCGGAACCGGAATGGCGGTCATCATTGATATCGGGGATGCCCGGGACATCCACCCGCGCAACAAGCAGGACGTGGGCAAGCGCCTCGCGCTCTGGGCTCTCGCCAAGGACTATGGCAGGGAGATCGTTTACTCCGGTCCGCTCTACAAGGGCATGAAGAAGGAAGGCGATTCTATCCGGGTCAGCTTTGATCACGTGGGTTCCGGCCTGATCACAGGCCGCAAGGAGGGACTGAATCCCGTCATGGAGGTAGCGGGGGGACAACTGGGTCACTTTGCCATCCAGGGCGCCGATGATAAGTGGCACTGGGCGAATGCAAGGATCGACGGCGCTACCGTCGTGGTCTGGAAGGAGGGCGTGAAGAATCCCAAGCACGTGCGCTTTGGCTACGAGTCCAATCCTGCAACCATCAATTTCTACAACAAGGAAGGCATTCCGGCCTCGCCCTTTACCACCGAGGAGTAGCCAGTCGCATTCCCGGCCATCGGGTTGGACTTGCGGACATGAAGACGATCTTGAAGGGAGTCCTCTGGTTCCTGCTCTCGCTGTCGGTGTTCCCACTGTCGACGGCGCTGGCTGCTGATTCGCCCAATATCATTCTCATCTTCGTCGACGATCTCGGCTACGGCGATCTCGCCTGCCAGGGGAATGAGAAGATCAAGACGCCGCACCTCGACCGCCTGGCGCGCGAAGGGCAACGCTGGACGAGTTTCTACTCGTCCGGTTCGACCTGTGTGCCGAGCCGGACAGGCTTGATGAGCGGGCGCCATCCCGGCTTGCTGGGCAAGGAGAGGCTCCCGACGTCACGGAAGAGCCTCATGCCCGCGATGTTGAAACGCCGGGGCTATGCCACCGCGATCCTGGGGAAGTGGCATCTCGCGGGTTACCCGAAAGACTTTTCCAAGTCGCCGATGCATCCGCTGGAGTGCGGATTCGATTATCACTTCGGCACACCCGGGAGCAATGATGTGCCGGCTCCTCCGGGGAAGCGGCAGACCCGGGACGTCTTCGACACTTGCGACAAGTTCACCTTCCCCGTTCCGCTGTTCCGCGGGCGGGAGAGGGTCGAGTTTCCGGTCAACCAGGAACTCTTCACCAAGCGCTACGCCGAGGAAGCAGTGAAGTGGATCGAGAAGAGCAAGGGCGGCCCGTTCTTCCTCTACCTCGCCCACAACATGCCGCACGCACCCATCTTCGCCTCGCCGAAGTTTCAGGGGCGGAGCGCCGGGGGACGTTACGGGGATGTGATTGAGGAGATCGACTGGTCGGTGGGGCAGGTGATGGAGGCGGTCAAGAAGGCGGACCTCGACGAGAAGACCCTCATCGTTTTTACCAGTGACAACGGTCCCTGGACCATGTTCGGGCCGCATGGAGGGACGGCCAAGCCCCTGCGCGGCGAGAAGGGGACGACCTGGGAAGGGGGCCTGCGCGTGCCGGGCATTTTCCGCTGGCCGGGCAAGATCAAGCCGGGAGTGGTCGATGGGATGGCCGCCAATCTTGACCTCTACGCGACATTTGCGGTGCTGGCGGGCGCGAAGGACTTGCCCAGCGACAAGCCGGGGTGGAAGTCGCGCGACCTGAGCGGCGTGCTCCTGCGGGCCGAGAAGAGCCCGCGGACGCAGTGGCTTTACGGGAGGTCCGCGTTCCGCTCGGGGAAGTACAAGATTCACCTCACGAGCAAGAAGCGCTCCTCCAATCCTGACACGCGGCAGCGCGAACCGGTCACTAAATACGATTCACCCATGCTGGTCGATCTGGAGAAGGATCTCGGTGAAACGACCGACCTTGGGAAGAAACACCCCGAGGTGGTGGAGCGGCTCCTGAAGGAGATGAAGGAGTTTCGGGGACAGTAGGGGGCGGCTTGTCTTGGTGGACGCGAACGTCCTTGCCCGCGTCAGTCCCTGGAACCAGACCAGTGGCGTGGCGACGGCCCGATGCGCACAGGGTCGTGCGCATCCACCTGAATTGTCTGTCTCCGCGGGAGCAAGGACCTAAGGTGGAGCTATGAAATTACTTCGACTTGGATGGGTGGTATCTTTGTTGGCATCATCTGCCCTGCCCGGAGCGGAGAATCCGAGTTGGCACGCCTCCGGGAAAGGGGGCGCGGTGGTCGCCCAGAATCCGAAGGCGGTGGGTGCCGGGATTGAACTGCTGGAAAAGGGAGGCAACGCAGTGGATGCGGCGGTGGCCACCATGTTGGTGGCCAGCATCATGGACTACGGGATGTTCTGCATCGGGGCGGAAGTTCCCTTCATGATCTACGACGCGAAGAAGAAGGAAGTGAAGACCCTCTCGGGGCTGGGACGTGCTCCACTCAACAAGGACGATATCAAGTGGTACTACGAGCACGCTATCCCGGGTAATGGCGGGATCAAGGCGGTTCCGGTCCCCGGGGCGGTGGGACTGTTCTTCGATGCGCTTGTAGTATACGGCACGAAGGACTTTGCCACGGTAGGGGCACCCGCCCTGCGCATCCTCGATGGAGGAGGGCAGGACTGGTATGATGAACTGGCGGCCACCTTGCGCAGGTTGATGGAGGCCGAGGACCGGAAGGAGGGCACGCGGGTTGAGAAACTCAAGGCGGCCCGGGCCCGCTTTTACACCGGCGACATCGCGGAGGAACTGGTCCGTTACTACGAGGAAGCGGGAAGTTTTCTGCGCAAGGCCGACCTGGCCGCGCACAGGACTCTGGTCGAGGAGCCCGTCATGGTGGAATACCGTGGCTACGAAGTCTACAAGTGTGGAACCTGGACCCAGGGACCCTATCTGTGCCAGACCCTGCAGATCCTGGAAGGCTTTGACCTCAGGAAGATGGGACACCTCTCCGCGGACTACATCCACGTCCTGGTCGAAGCCCTGAAACTGGGGCTTGCCGATCGTGACTACTACTATGGGGATCCCCGGTTCGTGAACGTGCCTATGCAACAATTGCTGTCCCAGCCCTACGGTGATCTGCGGCGGGGGTTGATCGATATGGGAAAGGCTTCTCTGGAAGTTCGCCCGGGAAACCCGGTCGCCATGAAGGCGCTTGCCGACGACCCGGGCAAGTATCGCCCCGGTCCCGGTGGTACCACCACCTGCGTGGTGGCCGACAAGTGGGGCAACTTTGTCTCCGCCACGCCGAGTGGTAATAGTCCTTACAACATCTGCACCACCCTCGGGATTGCCCATGGTAACCGGTTGCGCAGCCTTAACACCACCCCCGGTCATCCGAACCGGATCGAGGCTGGTAAGCGTCCCCGGATCACCCTGACGCCCACCCTGGTCCTCAAGGGCGGGGCGCCAGTTCTCGCCATCAGCGTGGCCGGAGGGGACCTGCAGGACCAGACCACCTTGAATTGTCTGCTGAATGTGATCGAGTTCGGGATGAATCCGAAGGAAGCCGTGTCCTGTGCGCGCTTCAGCACGCGGCACCACGAGAACTCCTTCAATCCCGACCGGAAGCGCGAGATTTCTGGACTGGGGCAGTTGACCCTGCAGGCCACCATCCCGGCAACAGTGCGCAGCAATCTGGCTGGTCGCGGGCATCGGGTCGCCACCGCGGGTGGGGCGATTGCCGCTCCCGTCATGCTGTTGCATGACCGGGAGACCGACCTCCTGCATGCGGCAGGAGATCCGCGGGCGGGCCGTCACGCGGCGGTGCTCCAACCGGTGGAATAGCCCGGGGTCCGGCAGGGGAGGGGACAGGAATCAGGACGACCAGTTGGTTCCGAATTCCGGGTAGAGGGTCAGCCCCCCGTCGATAAAGATGGTCTGCCCGGTGATGTAGGAGGCCTCATCGGAGCAGAGGTAGGCGGTCAGGCCTGCCATTTCCTCCGAGCTGCCGGAGCGTCCCATCGGGATGTGGCTTTCCACCACCGCCCGCGCCTCGGGGTCATCGATCCAGGCCTGGTTGATGGGCGTGATGGTGGCCCCGGGAGCCACTCCGTTCACCCGGATGCCGAATGGCGCGTACTCAAGGGCGAGGGTGCGGGTCAGGTTCTGCATTCCTCCCTTGCTCACCGAGTAGCCGATGAAGCCGGGCTTGGGGATGATCTCGTGCACACTGGAGACATTGACGATGACCCCGGGAGCCTCTCGCTCTCGCAGGTTGGCGAGGGTGCGCTGGGCGCAGTGGAAGGCTCCGACCAGATTAGTAGCGAGGATGGCCTCGAAATCGGTGCGGGTGGTCTCGTGGGTGGGGCACTCGGTCTGCCAGGCCGCATTGTTGATGAGGATGTCGATCCCACCCGTTTCCTCCAGGAACCGGTTGAACATGGTGTCCACG
>JAAZXD010000025.1 GCA_014240355.1 Roseibacillus sp.
CATTGTCATAATCCCCCCACGTGACCCCCTTCGTAAACCGCCCGTTCAGCACCCCGGCCCTTCCGGCAACATCGGTGAAGGTCCCATCTCCGTTGTTCCGGAACAGCTGGTTGGTCAAACCATCACGCCCTGAAGGTTCGTTCCCCACGTATAGATCCAAGTCGCCGTCATGATCGAAATCGGACCAGGCGGCTGTCTGGGTCGGATGAGCAGGCTCCGCGAGACCGGATGCGAAGGTGACATCCGTAAACACACCCTCTCCATCGTTACGCAGGAGCGAGTTTGGATGCCGACCGGAGTTCAGCAACCATGCCCCACGCAAGACGAGCACATCGAGATCACCATCATTGTCATAGTCCGCCTGCTCCAGGTTCAATCCACCGGTCAGGCCTGTCAGCCCGGCTTGCCTTGATCTCTCCTGGAAACTCCCATCACCCTTGTTTCGGAAGTAGCGCATCGGCCCTCGCGAATCGTACGTGGAACTCACTATATCGAGAAGATTGTCCCCGTCAAAATCGTCCACGATCACTCCACCTGCCAGATTGAACGTATCGAGATCCAGACGGGGTGCAATGTTGACGAACTTTGGCCAAGGCTCGTCGGAAGCAAATACGGCAGGGGGAATCAATGTCTCCTCCGGGACCTTCGACGGATAGCCATTGATGGTCATGTAAGCCAGGTTGAGAAGCCAGCGCGCGCGGAATTTGAGAACGCGGGAGACATCAGACGTCATCAGGATCTCATCCAGATAGCGAATAGCATTTCGTGATTGCGCCTGATCCGTATGAATCCCCTCTCCCCGAATCGGCATGATACAACTGTCCTCATTGTTGCGGGCACAGCAATTACGGGTCTCTCCATGACGAAGATAGGCCACTGCCAGACGGTACCGGATGTCATTGAGCGCTTTCTGAGGAATTGCTGGCCGCAGGCGGGAGTATGTATCATAGGCACCCTGCAACCGCGTGAGAGCCTCCTTTTCCTTCCCCTGGACAGCTTCCGCCTCCGCAAGCTGCAGGACAGCCTCCAGGCGTTGTTCACTCGGCCTGTCCGGAAGAGAGTCCAGTTTTTTGCGCCAGGTTCTCACCTCTGCCACCCCGGTAAACGGGTTTCCAACCTCGGTTTCCTCCACAATCCTAGCCAGCAGTTCAACCATCCGCTGGTGGCCAACGGGTTGTGGTGGGGCCTCTTCCCGGGACTCGCCTTCCCCGCCACCTTGCTCTCCTCCGGGGTCGGAGCATGCGCCCAACCCGAACGTCATTACCCCCAATGAGAGCAAAAGTTTCCTGCGAGATGACAGGAAAGAGGATATTGCCCGCAAAGCGTCGGTCATTGTAGCGCCTTCAGATCTACCGGATTCTCAGCTGAAAGGTCTCAGACTACAGGAAGTCTACTCGGCCTGGATGAGATCACAATCAGTTTCCAGCAAGTGCCGATCAGTTCTCGGCAGGTGCCAAATTCCCCGGATGATTGACTCTGTTCATCGAGTCGATGGGCCCGATCGTGAATCTGGTCTGCAAGGAAAATGATTCCATCTCTTGTCTCAAATCCTGCGATCGACCCATCAGCAACTTCAAATGTTCCTATCCACTTGAATCCACAGTCCATCACGCTAAAAGGTGACCGCCAACGCCCCTGAACCGCATCGGATGAAGGACATGCATCCGCTACTGTGAAGGCAATATTGAGTTAGTCTAATGCCCGACAGAAAGCTCCTCTGAAGTGCCTTCCGAACTCCTCACTTGATGAACTGCTTATTTCCCAGCTGCACCCCCTTGACTCTCGTTACGACGGCCTTGGCGATTGCCATCCCGCTGGCGGGCTGCAGCGGAGGCAGGGGGATCTCCTCCAGCGCTTCCTACAATCCCGGATACGGTCCCTTCGACCAGAACGGCAACTACGTGGAGGCCTGGGCCGACAAGCCGGCGCAACAGCATCGCTGGGGAACCACGCCGGTCCCACCGGAGCCTGCTCCCCAACTGGTCGCCAGAAAAGATCACCCGGTGCCGACCAGCCGGAAGAAACCTACGGGAAAGCGCCCACCCCTCGTGGCCTCCCAGGCACCTCCCTCCCGGCCGGCTCCCGCAGTGCAAACCAAACCCCGGCCCGCTTCCCCCAAACCGACACCCAAGCCGACGATTCGCCATACCGTGGTCAAGGGCAACACCCTCTACTCCCTGGGCCGCCGCTACGGCACTTCGGTCGGCGCCATTCAGCGAGCGAACGGAATCAGGGGGACCACCATCCGCATTGGCCAGAAACTCAGAATTCCCAGATAAGGCCCCAGCCGCTGGCCCCGGCTCGTTCTGTTCAGTTCCCGGGCGAAATGCTCTTCCCGCCCGACTGTCCTTCCAGCGACCCCGTCTTGCCCTTCAGGCCAGCCCCAACGAAGGCCGCTCCGATGGCGTACATGAAGATCGAATAAAACTGGCCCTTGGTCAGGAACCCTTCGATCACCCAGTCCGAATCGGGTTCACGGAATTGCTCCGCCACAATGCGGAAGGTCGCGTAAAGGACAAAGAAGGACCCCGTGATCACCCCATGCCCCAGGTTCCGGAACCTCAGGCGCAGGACAGACAGGATCGCGAAGAGGCCCAGCCCCTCCAGGAAGGCCTGGTAGAGTTGCGACGGATGACGGGTCTGCACGTAGGTTCCGAACACCTCAAGAATGGCGGGATTCTCCCTGCTCGCGTCCAGCGCACCTTCCAGAAGTTGCCCTTTGCCGGTTGAAGGACTGGCGAGATAGCCATCCCACAGTGCTGCCAGACGTTCCGGCTCGGCCTCCACCGCCTCTCTCATGGCCTTGTAAAAGCGGTCCTCGTTCCCCTCCCCCAGCAACTCCTTGGGAAACTTCATCCCCACCGCCGCACCGGTTACTCTGCCATAGAGTTCACCATTGATGAAGTTGGCAATCCGGCCAAAGAAGATTCCCAGGGTGGAGACGATCACCAACCCGTCTCCCACTCCCGTCCAGGAGCACCCGGCACGACGGGCATAGAAATAGGTGAAGATGGTCAATCCCACAATGCCGCCATGACTCGACATCCCTCCCTTCCATACCTGCAGGATCACGAGAGGGTTCTCCAGCACGTAACCGACCCCGTTCTCGGGAATCATGTATAAAAGAACGTAACCCAGTCGACCGCCAAGGAAGACTCCGAAGAGCGCCGCGTAGGCAACAAAATCAGCAACCTTCTCGGGTTGCACCACCCACAGCCCCTTCCGCGCCAGCCACTTCAGTCCGAAGTAGCCCACAATGAACCCTGCAAGATAGGCCAGCCCGTACCATCGCAACGCAAAGGTCTCGGTGATCTCAAGGATCTCCGGCTTGAGATTGTGGACCCAGACCCCCAACACGTGCACGTCCGTAAGAGAACTCATCGCAGATCGGTTGCCAGCACTATTTCCGTATTCCCCCCGGCAAACACTACAAATACTCCACCAGCTTGGCAGCCTGGCGGACGGTTAACCGCCTGATGAGGGCTACACTGAGATCCACCATGGCCCGATAATCCGCCAGATCGATGATGCTGTTGTGCGAGTGGATGTAGCGCGCGGGCACCCCGAGCACTACCGATGGCACCCCCTCTCCTGAGAGATGCATCTCGCCCGCATCAGTGCCTCCTCCGCGCCGTACTGCCAGTTGGTGGGGGATCTTCTCCTTCTCCGCGGTTTCAAGGGCGAGTTCGGTGAGCCGCGGATTCATGATGGCACTGGGGTCGTGCATGCGGACCTGGACTCCGGCCCCTACCACGGCCTGGGATTCATCAGTCCTGAACCCCGGGGTGTCATCAGCAGGCGTCCCCTCCAGAATAACTGCGACATCGGGCCTGGCATGGCGCGCCAGCGTACGCGCCCCCCTCAAGCCAATTTCCTCCTGCACACTCCCCGCCAGGAGAACGCGATTGCTCCGCTTGAGTCTGGCCAGTTTCTGGCCGGCCTCCACCACGGCCGCCATCCCTACCCGGTTGTCGAAGGCCTTGGCGAGGTAGCGTCCCTTCCGTGCCATTGGCTCGAAGGACGTTCGCGGAGCAACGGGATCGCCCACTCGTATCCCCATCTCCGCCACCTCTTCCCCCGAGGTGGCCCCAACGTCAACAAACATGCTCTCCAGCGACATCACCCTGCTGCGCTCGGCCTCGGGCAGGAAGTGCGGAGGCTTGGATCCCACCACTCCCACGATCCCGTTTCCCCTGTTCGTCTTCACCACCAGCTGCTGGGCCAGCACCACATGCGGCCACCAGCCGCCCACCGCGATGAGCTGCAGAAACCCCTTCGCACTGATCGACTGCACCCGAAAACCCACTTCGTCCATGTGGGCTTCCAGCATCACTCGCGGACCCTTTCCTCCCAGGTCGCACACCACCGATCCGGTCCGATCGGTCGAGAATGAACCCACATCCTCCAACTCCTTCACGAATACCTCACGCACCTCGCCCTCGAATCCCGACGGCCCATGAGCTTCCGTGAACCGCTTCAGGAGCGTTTCCGACTTTGTTGCCATGGGCGGAGACTAGAAGGCCTCTCCGGGCACGGAAGGGAAAAGTGATCCAGTGCCTGTAAGACCTTGTTGCCGGTTAGCTCTCCTTGATCTGCTTCCATGGTTGTTCCCCTTCCCTCACTTCCGGAGGAGGACGATGCCACCAGAAACAATCCTGGACAGTGCAAGATCTTCGATCCCCCGGGGGAATCCCACGGAAAATACGGATTCTCCTCGATTTCTGGTTTGCATCTGTTCGCGATCCACTATCTCAACTCGGTCCACATTTCAATGAACACCACCCCGCAAGTCGCTGATCTCCACGTCGTCCGGAACGTTCCGCTGCCGGCGCCAGCCTTCGTCCTCTCCGAGATCAAACGCGACGCGGGGGAGGCCGCCTTCGTGGCCCAGAGCCGCGAGACAATCCGGGCTATCCTGAACGGACACGACAAGCGATTCCTGGTCATTGTGGGACCCTGTTCGATCCACGACACCAGGGCCGGCCTGGAGTATGCCGAACGCTTCATCGCACTGGCCTCCGAGTTGCAGGACAGGATCTATCTCGTCATGCGGGTCTACTTTGAGAAACCCCGCACCACCGTGGGCTGGAAGGGCCTCATCATGGATCCCGATCTGGATGGCACCGACAATATTCCACGGGGCCTGATGGTCGCGCGCGAGTTTCTCCGCCAGATCATTGCCCTGAACATTCCCACCGCCACCGAGTTACTCGACCCCATCACCCCTCAATACATCGCCGACCTGATCAGCTGGTCCGCCATCGGGGCGAGGACCAGTGAAAGTCAGACCCACCGGCAGATGGCCTCCGGTCTCTCCATGCCCATCGGCTTCAAGAACACCATCAGTGGGGATCTCAAGGCCGCCATCAACGCGATTGGGGCAGCCACAAAACCGCAGACCTTCCTCGGGGTTTCAGAACAGGGAGTTGCCTCCGCCATCTCGACCTCCGGCAACCCCGACTGCCATGTCATCCTGAGAGGTGGTGAGGACGGTCCCAACTACGACAAAACGAACGTTCAGGACGCTCTCGTAAAGATCGGGGAAGCAGGATTCCCCGCCTCCGTGATGATCGATGCTTCCCACGCCAACTGCGGGAAAAATCACGAGAAGATGCCCGCCGTGTTCGAAGAGATCATCCGTCAGCGAGCTGCAGGTAACAAAGGGATCATTGGCGCCATGCTGGAGAGCAATCTCGTAGCCGGGAACCAGAAGTTTCCCCAACCCCTTCCGGACCTCACCTACGGTCAATCCATCACCGACAAGTGCATCGACTGGGAGACCACGGAGGATCTCCTCCGGGCCGCGGCCAGCACGATCTGAAGCACTGATCCAGCCTGCGGGGACGGCCGGGGCAGGTCCACAAACCTTCCCCCCGCAATGAAGCCTCTCCGAGCCGGATACCATGTTCACGGACTCGCAGCATCATCACCGGTCCTTCTTGTCCGCAGCCGGTTGACCCGGACCTGGCGCCAGATGACTGGCGGTGACCGTCCCTGCGTCCGCGAAGAAGTCAATCAAGGCCTGTCGACTGCTCGGCGGCAGGAGGCTGGCCTTGCACTCGGGCCTCTGGGCGAGGGCCCGAAGGCGCATGAGCTTCTTGCCCCCTGATTGTGCGTCATAGGAATTGAAGATGATGCAGTAACGGTGTCCAGCCGGACGGGGACCCGGATGACGCAGGCACTGCAGGCCGCGCACGAAGCGACTCTTCCTTGTCTCGTCCCTGGCGGCCCCGGCCTCTGTCACCTGCACCTCAAAACCGAAGAGGGCGCGATCACCTCCCCCCTGGAAGGATTCATTGAGCACGCCCACCAGTTCTTCCCGGGTGAGGTAGAGAGCCACCAGACGATTGTCGTAGGGAAGGATTGACCAGGCATCCCCGACTGTCTTCTTCCCCACTGCAAGGGTGCCGCTCCCGAAGGTGCCATGAAAGACACCATCCGGGTCAAGCTTGTGCTTGGCGGCAGTGTGCAACACGGCGGAGGAAATCAGGGTCTGCAGCGGACTTGGCATTCCGGGAGCTGGTTGCCTGTCAGACAATTCAACCGCCAACTCCCCCATTTCGCCCGAGAGGTAGCCTCTGGCATCGTCCAGGTCCTTCCCCGCAATTTCCAGCACGAGCGGATCCTCCGGAAGACGTTCATCCATCAGCACGGTATAGGCTCGCTTCTCCACGATTCTCCGGCTCTCAACATCAAAGGAAAGGTCCACCCGCCCACAGTGGATCCCGAAGTAATCCGCCTGGGTATAGAGTGTCCCGTCTACAAACCTGCTGCCCTGGTCCCGGTGGGTGTGTCCGGCGAGGTAGATGTCCGGTCCGTCTTCCCCCTCAAGCAGGGCCAGCACCGGATTTGCAAAATCATCGGTCTCCTTCAGCCCCATGTGTCCGCACACCACCACGGCATCCACCTTGGCCTCCTCTCGAAGATACTTCAGGCTCGTCCGCAGGGTCTTTACGGGGTCGATAGCCTCGTAGCCATTGAGCAACTCCGGACGTAGCCAGTAGGGCAGACCCGGGGTGGTCAGGCCAATCAGGCCGATCCGGAACCCCGCCACCGTCTTCACCAGGTGGGGAATTATCCGGGCCAGGGGATGGGACGAATCCTCCAGTGTTCCGGATGGCTTTCCCTCAAGGTTGATGTTCCCCGTCAGCACCGGCATGGCGGAACGCGTCACCGCATCGAGGACGACCTCCGGGCCCCAGTCGAACTCGTGATTCCCGAGAACCCACGCATCATACTGCAATTTGTTGAAGAGATCGATCATGAGACGGCCACGGGTGATCCAACCCACCGCCGTACCCTGATACACATCCCCCATATCAAGCAGCAGGGAGTGTGGATTGGTCTTCCGCCACTGTCGAATCTGCGAGGCACAACGGGCCAGCCCCCCGACGTTCGTGATCCCCCGGTAGGTCCGGGTCGGACGGATATGCCCATGCAGATCGGTGGTATGAAAAATCGAAACAGTCTTGACCGTCCTGGGATCCCGCGCTCCATGCCCCCGCCGGGGAAGAAGGAACGAAGCTCCCGTCAAGGCAGATCCGCACAGCATCGTCCGTCTCTCAATCACGCTCATGGGCGGCACGTATCGTATGAAATATCACGCGGAATGCAACTCGCGGAATGCAACAGGATCTCCCTCCGGGCTGACTTCAGACCCTCAGTTCCCCGACTGGCAACCAGCGCCCCTCCCAGTCGTAGTAGTGCAATGCCCCAAACTGCTTCTTGTAGTCGTAGCAACTCGACTCCACCGTGGCATAGCCACTGTAATAAAACCGGAAGCCCTGTTCCCTGGCAAACTCAAGTTCGGCCAGCATGGTGAACACTCCCAGGCGACGATGCGAAAACTCCGGATCGAACACCGCATAGATACTGGAACATGCCTGTCGCCCGAGAGCAAAGAAACTGGCCGCAATCAGCCTGCCCTCCAGACGAACGCTCAACTGCAGGCATTCGCAGGGACGCCCGTCCGGCTGGGTTCCCAGGAAGTCCGCGAGATAATCCGGCACGTTGCCCGCAAAACGTATCTTGTGGCTGTCGAAAAGGCGGCTCTCGGCCTCCCCTGGGACCGCACTGCCAAAACTGAGCTCCAAATCCCGGTTCTTCCGGAAGGTCCGTCGTTGACTTCTTGATCTCATGAACTGGGCCACTTCGATTCGCAGAGCGATCTGCCTTTTGAGGCGCACTCCATCACTCATGAGACTGGCCCGGAAGAAATCTGTCCCAAAATGGCGCCAACCCACCGACCACAGTTCATCCATCCCTTCGGGTTTGACCACGTCACGTTCCCGGCTTTCGGCCACCAAGGGCCACGCCCCCGAAAGCAGGTTGTAGAGTTGCTGGGACATTCGACTCGCGCGGGAAAGCCCAGGCAGTATGCCCCCGATCGACCTCTCACTCAATTTCCTTGTCCGATCAACTTTTTTACCAGTGCGGAATTTCCCTGGATTCCCCGCAGGAACACCCGTTCAGGGCGGGATTGCTGGCACCCCGCGGTTGGAGAGAAGAGCTGCCGAGGGCTACCGCGATAGTCCTGGCTCCCACGTTTCCAGGAGCAACTCCAGCGCGCGCCCGGCTTCACCGGTGTCGATCAGATTGCCGGCAATATCCAACAGGACCAGGTCACCGGGCATAACCCGGAGAAGGAATTGACCGCCTCGCTACTCCTTTGCTTCCTCTGCTTCCTCTGCTTCCTCTGCTTCCTCTGCTTCCTCTGCTCCCTCTGCTCCCTCGGCTCCCTCGTGTTCCTCGTCAAGATCGTCATCTTCCTCGAAGTCATCTTCCTCTATCAGGTCACCATGACTCAAATTGAATTTGCGTACCTGCTGGCTGGCCGGGAGTGGCGAGAGGACCATCACGACGTTTCGTCCAACCAGCTTGGGCTCCTGGTCAACATTCGCCATGGCCGTGATGTCCCCCTTGATGCGCTCCATTTTTTCGAACCCGATTTCCCTGTGAGCATTTTCCCGGCCACGGAACTGCAACTGCGCACGCACCTTGTGACCTTCTGCGAGGAAGGCCTCGATCCTCCCCAGCTTGATATTGTAGTCGTGCTGCTCGGTCCGCACCCGGAACTTGATCTCCTTGAGGCGCGTGACCGACTTGCTCTTACTTGTCTTCTTGAGCTTCGACTGTTCGTACTTCCATTTTCCGTAGTCGACCACACGGCATACCGGAGGATCGGCCTTGGAAGCAACTTCCACCAAGTCAAGGCCGATGGCCTTGGCTCTCTGGACAGCCTCCCGGGTATCCATGACCCCGAGTTGTTCACCCTTGCCGGATACGACCCGCACACGTGGGGCTCTGATCCGCTCATTAACCCGCGTCATGTCCCGACGCGGACGAAATCTCTTCTTCTTTTTCTTAGCGATAGTGTCTCTCCCGTGTTGTTGAGGGTGCGGAATGCATCCGCGAACGGAGACGCAGAGGTACTCCGGGCGTCTTGCCAAGGCCGAGGTCAACGAGTCGCTGCATCATTGAAAGCAACACAGCTCAGTCCCGCTCACAGCGAGCGGTTTTGGATCTCTTCGCATATTTGGCCAACAAAATCATTAAGAGTCATGGTGCCGAGATCATCGCGATCCCGATGGCGCACGCTTACGCTTTGTGACTCTTCCTCGCGCGCGCCAATAACGAGCATATAGGGTACACGGTCCAGCCTCGCAAGACGAATCTTGGCCCCTATCTTGTCTGCCGCAAGATTGCTTGCCACCCGGACCCCGGCTTCTGCGAGCATGCGCACCACTCCTTCGGAGTAAGCGTTGTGCTTCTCCGAAATAGAGAGCACGCGAACCTGTTCGGGTGCGAGCCAGACCGGAAACTTCCCTTCGAAGTGTTCAATGAGAAGCCCGATAAAGCGCTCCAGTGATCCGAAGGGTGCACGGTGAATCATGACCGGACGGTGCGGCGTGTTGTCCGCCCCGATATAACTCAAATCGAATCGCTCAGGCAGGTTGTAGTCCACCTGCACGGTCCCAAGCTGCCACTCACGCCCAATCACATCCTTCACAACAAAATCGATTTTGGGCCCATAGAATGCGGCTTCCCCGGGCTCTTCGGTGTAGTCCACACCCAGGGTTTGAACTGCATCCCGCAAGGCCTCCTCCGCCTTGTCCCAATTGGCAGGATCCCCCACGTATTTGGAGGAATCGGGATCGCGCAGAGAAAGCCGCACGGCGTAGTCCGACATTCCCAGGGCCCCGAAGACCGTCTTGACCAGACCCAGGCAGCCCTGGATTTCTTCACTTAGCTGCTCCGGGGTGCAGAAGAGGTGAGCATCGTCCTGCGTGAAGGAACGCGTCCGTGTAATGCCTCCGAGTTCTCCGCTTTGCTCCCAACGGTAGACGGTACCGAACTCAGCCAGTCGCACCGGGAGATCGCGGTAGCTGTGGTGATCACTTGCAAAGATGCGAATGTGGTGCGGACAGTTCATGGGCTTCAACATGAAACCCTCCACCTCTCCTTTCCGCAGCGCATTCATGAGATCCCCGCAACTGCTGTCGTCGTCAGAGAGTTTCCTGAGGGCTTCGCGCTCGGCAAAGGGTGGATACTGGCTCTCCTCGTAATAGGGGAAATGTCCGCTGGTGCGGTAGAGGTCCAGTCTGCCGATATGCGGCGTAAAGACCTGATGATAACCCTGCTTGTCCAGTTCGGCCGCGATGAAGTCCTGTAACTGGCGCCGGATGATGGCTCCCTTGGGTTTCCACAGGGGCAGGCCCTGCCCGACCATCTCATCGAAATGAAAGAGACCCAGTTCCCTGCCCAGACGCCGATGGTCACGCTTCTTCGCTTCCTCCAGTCGCTCAAGATGCTCACTCAGCAGAGTCTTGTTCTTGAAGCAGGTTCCATAGATTCTCTGCAATTGCGGATTGTCTGCATCGGCCTTGTAGAAAGCACTGGCCACACTCATCAGCTTGAAGGCCTTGCAGTTTCCCGTTCGTCCCACATGCGGACCCGCGCAGAGATCCCAGAAATCCCCATTCTTGAAAATGGAGATCTCCTCGTCATCCGGGATATCCTCCAAAAGATCAACCTTGAAGGTTGAAGGAGTATCGCGCTCGCCCAGGGCGGCCAGTCGCCCTTTCCGGGCCAGGTCCAAGGCCTCCTCGCGGCTGATCACTTCCCGCTCAAAGACCTGATTCTCCTTCACCACTTTCTTCATCTCAGCCTCAATGGCGGGAAAATCATCCGGCGAAATGCGGTGCGCTAGGTCGACATCGTAGTAAAACCCTCCTTCCACCGGCGGTCCGGCCGAGAACTGGGCATCGGACCAGAGTCTGGCGATCGCGGTCGCCATTACGTGCGCACACGAGTGCCGGAGACGCTCCAGGTCACTCATCTGGTTTCGTTCTTCGAGAGTCTTGCGCTCTTTATCGTCAGCCATTTTCCTGAGCTTCAAGTTTCAGACTTCAAGTTTCAAGCTGAAGTGCCTGCCTGGGAGTGGTGATTCATACGGAATTCGGTGGTTGGCCCTTCGAGAATGTGCCCTGCTGCCCCTCAGCTCCACAAAAAAGGCCCCGCATTGTTGCAAGGCCTTTCGGATTCTCTGTCTGTTTGCCAACCTGCTCGTTAACGGGAGTAAAGCTCCACGATCAGTTGGACGTTGACCAGGGGATCGATGTCCTCGACTTCGGGGAGGCGCGCGACGACGCCCTCCATAGTCTCGCGATCCAGGGCAAGCCAGTCCTTGAGGGCGATAGCCTGGGTGAGATCCATCATCCGGAGCCCCAGCTGCTGCGATGAGGGCTTGGGCCCGATCTTGATCTTGTCGCCTGGCTTGCAGTGGTAGCTGGGGACGTCCAGCTTCCTGCCATTGACCAGCACGTGGCCATGGCCAACCAGCTGCCGGGCGGCCTGACGGGTGTTTCCAAGCCCAAGGCGGAAGCACACATTATCGAGACGGGTCTCAAGAAGTTGCAGCATGATATCGCCGGTCACCCCCCGGCGACGGGCGGCTTCTTCGTAGCAACCGCGAAACTGCTTTTCCAGGACTCCATACTGGAACTTGAGCTTCTGCTTCTCGCCCAACGCGATGGCGTATTCGGACTTCTTGCGGCGACCGGCGCGGAGACCGTGCTGGCCGGGAGGATAGTTGCGGCGCTCAAGAGCGCGGGACGAACCAAACAGCGGCACCAGAAAGCGGCGGCTGATTCTGTCCTTGGGACCGGTATAACGTGCCATGAGGAAAAAGGTTTATTCTTTGGTCGTTGAGTTCTCGTTACACCCGGCGGGCCTTCTTAGGTCGGCAACCATTGTGGGGAATGGGCGTCACGTCCTTGATTCCGGACACATCGATGCCGATGGCCTGCACCGCGCGCACCGCTGACTCGCGGCCGGCCCCCGGACCCTTGACCCGAATCTCCGCTTCCTTCAGGCCGTGGCCCATGGCCTGGCGACAGGCGTCCTGCGAAACCACCTGGGCAGCATAGGCCGTGCTCTTACGGGATCCCTTGAATCCCATCTTGCCGGAACTCGACCACCCGATCGTATTTCCGGATTCATCGGTGATGGTTATCATCGTGTTGTTGAAGGTGGCCGCGATATGGATAATCCCCTTGGCAATGTTCTTGCTTTTCTTGTTCTTGTGAATCTTGAGCGCATCTGCGGCCTCTTCGCCCATGATCTCGGCGAAAATATCTTTCTTCTCTTCCTTCTTCCCGCCTTCGCCCCCTTCACCTTCCTTGGCTTTGGCAGACTCCTCGCCTTTCGCGTCGGATTTTCTCTCAGGTTTGCCGTCACTGGCAGAAGACTTTTCTTCGGCCGCAGGCTTCTCTTCCGCCGCAGGCTTCTCTTCCGCCGCAGGCTTCTCTTCCGCCGCAGCCTCTTCAGGCGTATCCGGCTTGGTATTATCTTCCTCGGCCATGAGCGGGGTGGGAAAAATATTTCGTCGTCATTGCTTAGATCACTTTCTTGGCACCCACCGTCTTCTTGCGGCCCTTCCGGGTGCGGGAGTTGGTCCGGGTGCGTTGACCGCGAACCGGAAGACCCCGCTTGTGTCGTTGTCCCCGGTAGCAGTTGATGGAAGAGAGGCGCTTGAGGGCAGATTGAATCTCCCGGCGGAGATCACCCTCGATCGCGATCTCCTGGCTCTGGATTGCCTGCGCGATTTTCACCAACTGCTCTTCAGAGAGTTCCCCTGTCCGCACGTTGCAGTCCACTCCGGCCTGCTCCAGGATCTTCAGGGCTGTGGTTTGCCCGACTCCGTAGATGTAGCAGAGAGAAGCTTCGATGCGCTTCTCGTTGGGGATCTCGATTCCGAAAATACGTGCCATATAGTGTGGAGGCGTTGTGAACGCGCCAGAGGGGCCTGACGCGAAAGGGGCCGGGCTATTTAGCAGAGCAGCCCTTGCTGGCAAGCGGAAATCCTCGATTTTAAAGGGGCCGAAGCCTCCAGCTCCCCTGCCGAGGCATTCTCCCGGCCTCCGCCCGCCTCCTCCGGCACCGGAAGGGCACCAATGCTCTCCCATCCCGGACGGTGCACTTCCCATGCGATCCGAGCCGCTCCGGCCGGAATCCCCGCTAGACAAAACAACCGGGGCCGGTAGCGTCGTTTAACTGATACACACTATTCGTCAACCTCATGGACTCCCGCCCTGCAGATTCGCCCGATCCCCTGGAACCCCCCGCCAGTGCCGAAGCTCCCGCCCCCGACAACCCCGCCCCCGACAACCCCGCTTCGGATACCCTGCCTCCTGACGATGTCGCTGCCATCAATGAGCTGGGAAAGCTCTACCAGTCTCTCAAAGACGAGCTGGGCAAAGTCATCATCGGCCAGAATGAGGTGGTCGAACAGCTAGCCATCTGCCTCTTCTCCCGTGGCCACGC
This sequence comes from Roseibacillus sp., assembly GCA_014240355.1. GTDB lineage: Bacteria > Verrucomicrobiota > Verrucomicrobiia > Verrucomicrobiales > Akkermansiaceae > Roseibacillus_B. The sequence goes on from JAAZXD010000025.1 coordinate 13,825, forward strand.
CCTCCTCATGGGCGTCCCCGGCCTGGCCAAGACTCTCCTCATTTCCAGCGTGGGCGAGTGCATGCATCTCTCCTTCAGCCGCATTCAGTTCACTCCGGACCTGATGCCGGCCGATATCACGGGTACCGACATCATTCAGGAGAGTGCCGTCACCGGAAAACGCGAGTTCGAATACATCAAAGGCCCCGTCTTTGCCAACCTCCTCCTCGCTGACGAGATTAACCGGGCCCCGGCCAAGACACAGTCAGCTCTCCTTGAGGCCATGCAGGAAAACAAGGTCACCGTCCTGGGTCGCACCTACGACCTCGACAAGCCCTTCTTCGTTCTGGCTACCCAGAACCCCATCGAGCAGGAGGGAACTTATCCGCTCCCCGAGGCACAACTTGACCGCTTCATGTTCCTCATCGAAGTCGACTATCCTTCCGAGGATGAAGAGCGCCGCATCGCCCGGGAAACTACCGGGGTTGATCGCGAACCTCTCAACGCTATCATCACCGGTGAACAGGTTCTCAATTTCCAGCGACTGGTACGCCGCATGCCCGTTCCCGATCACATCTACGACTACGCCGTCGAGATCGTACGCAAGACCCGCCCCGCCTCCGATGATGCCTCCGCCTGGATCAAGGAATACGTAGGATGGGGAGCAGGCCCCCGGGCGGTTCAGTATCTCGTGCTGGGAGCCAAGGGTCGGGCAGCCCTGCGCGGAAACTATATGGCCTCTCTAGAAGACATTGAGGCCGTGGCCATCCCCGTCCTCTCCCATCGCGTTATCACCAACTTCGCCGCTGAGTCGCAGGGCATGACTTCCAAGAAAGTCGTCGAGCGCCTGATGGAGGAAATGAGGGAAGATTAGGGGACGCGGAACCCGGATGGGGGAACTCAGAGTCCGGACAATCGACTCTACGATGAGTAATCACAATCTTGAGAACCTCGAGGGGTCGTGAAATACGATTTCCTCGATTCCGATGTCCTCGCCCGCCTCGGGGCCCTGCCGGTCGAGGCCCGCCTGGCCATGATCGGGAACGTAGTGGGCAAGCACCGCTCGCCCCATCGTGGGTCCTCGGTGGAATTCGCCGAATACCGAAAATACGTGGCGGGAGACGACACGCGTCGACTCGACTGGAAGGCTTACGCCCGCAGCGACCGCCACTACATCAAGGAGTTCGAAGCTGACACCAACCTGCGCGCCTATTTCGTGGTCGATTGCAGTGGATCCATGAAATACGCCTCCGGCGAATTCGACTCCAAGATCCAATTTGCCCGGAAATTCGCGGGCACCATGGCCTACCTTCTCGTC
>JAAZXD010000260.1 GCA_014240355.1 Roseibacillus sp.
CCGAGTCGAGCCCTTCATCACGCGGCGACTCTCCGGTCGAGAGTAACTTTTCCGCAGCCTCGGGATCCTTGCGATAGTTTGCTTCACAGTCCTGGTAGACACCGAGCAGGATCGCCAGCTCCCTTTCCTCGATGGCGCGCGAGGTCGCCAGCCGAAATCCCCAGGCAATGCGGTCCTGCGCCTGGGATCCGGCCTGTGCAATCATGCGTTCCGCGAGATGACGGGCGGCCTCCACATACTGCACGTCATTCAAGGTCACCAGGGCCTGAAGCGGGGTATTGGTTCGCGAACGTTGCGCGATGCACTTCTCCCGGGTCGGAGCGTCAAAGAGCAACATGTTTGGTGGTGCACAAGTGCGCCGCCAAAACGTGTAGATGCTGCGCCGGTAGAGGCTCTCGCCTTTGTCCTGCACGAAGGGACGGTCGCCCCCCTGCAAGATCTCCTTCCAGAGGCCCTCCGGTTGGTAGGGTTTTACTCCCGGCCCGCCCATTTTGTCGACGAGGAGCCCACTCAGGAACAGAGCGTTGTCACGCAGGAACTCGGCCTGGAGCCGGTAGCGTGATCCGCGCGCCAGGAGCCGATTCGCGGGATCGCGCTCGTAGAGTTCGCCGGGGGCGGCGGCGGATTGGCGATAGGTGGCCGAAGTGACGATGCTCCGCAGCGTCCGCTTCACATTCCAGCCGTGATCCCGAAAGTCGACCGCAAGCCAGTCGAGGAGCGCCGGATGGCTCGGCAGCTCGCCCTGCCTGCCGAAATCCTCCGGGGTCACCACCAGGCCCACGCCAAAGAGCATTTGCCAGTAGCGGTTGACCGCCACCCGCGCGGTTAGGGGATTCTCCTCCTGGAAAAGCCATTGAGCGAGCCCGAGGCGGTTGCGGGGCGCATCTTCCGGAAGGGGCGGAAGACTCTCCGGGAGTCCCGGCTCCACCTTGGTGTCGGTGCGATCGGCGTAAGATCCTCGGCGCAGGACATACGTTGTGCGTTCCCGGTCCTGCATCACCATCACGGTGGTCTTCGGGCGGCGCAGCTCCTCTTCCCGGTTCTTCAATTCCACTTCCCTCTTCAGAAGCTCGGGGTAAAGCTTGTCCACCTTCGCAAGGTAGTATGCCAGGACGGGCTCGCGTTGGTCGTCCTGCCAATCTGACCCGTCCGACTGGGCAAGGACCGGAAGTAGGGTATCGCGGAGAACAAGAGCGTGGGCCTCGTCCTCGCTCAGAGCCCGGGAGAAGATCCGAATCTCGTCTACTGTTCCCAAGGGCCGGAACCCGTTGGGCCGACTTCCAATCCTCAACGGTTCCTCCGTGCGGACCGACCCCTTGAGGTTGTCCTGCTCGCCCTTGACCGCCCAGGGCACCCCGTCCACAAAGATCCGGATGCCCCCTGCGGTGGAGGAACCGTCGTAGGTGACGCAAATATGCTGCCACTTGTTCCACCGAATCTCCCGCTCCGACCGTATGCGGATGGCGGAACTCTCCGCCTCGTGGGCCAGCTGCATGTAGAGCCGCTGGTTCGTTTCATAGTAGAGTTCGAAGCCCCGCCGTGACTCCCCTTCCTCCAGCCGCGCAAGCAAGCTGCCCTGCGAATCCTTTCCCTCCCCGGTTTTCACCGGCCTCAGCCAGAGGCTCAGGGTGAACGGTTGATCCCGCTCGAAGTCTCCTGCATCGGCCACTTCCAGGAACGCCTCCTCCCCCTCCTTGAACTCGAATCCTCCCCCGGTGCGGGCCGGAGCCCAGCGAGGAGTTCCAACCACCCGGCCACGCTGTAAACCCGGGCCCGGAAGGCCGTGCGCCCGGTCGCCCACCTGCTCTCCCTCTGCCTCGTCCAGGGTGAGGTGTAACAGCGCATCCCGTGGGTCGAAGTTCTCCTTGGGATCAGCGATCCGCGCGCCCAGTTCCTTCACCCAGCCCCGCAATTTGGGAGCGATTTCATCCGGATACCCATCGATCCGTGCCTGATTCTCCGCACGCTGCGCCGCCACCGCGGGCAGCTTGCGCTCGTTCTCCTCGTCCGGAATCTCGATCAGCGGTGGCGCGTTGCGCGCGCTCGTTTGCTTCCCCTTGTCCCCACTCACATTGAAGAAGGCGAAGAACTTGTAGTAGTCCACCTGAGAGATCGGATCGTAGAAGTGGTCGTGGCACTGCGCGCACTCCAGGGTGAGCCCTAGCCAGGTTGTGGCCGTGGTCTTGACCCGATCCACGGCGTATTCAACCCGCATCTCCTCCTCAATCAGTCCCCCTTCATCGGTCGTCCCATTATTACGGTTGAATCCCGAGGCTACCCGCTGAGCGAGGGTGGCATCCGGCAGCAGATCCCCGGCCAGTTGGTCGATGGAGAACCGGTCGAAGGGCTTGTTGGCGTTGTAGGCCTCGATGATTCCATCCCGCCAGGCCCACATCTCGCGGGCCCCGTCCTGGTGATAGACGCTGGTGTCCCCGTAACGGGCCAGGTCCAGCCACATCACCGCCATGCGCTCTCCGTAGCGCGGCGAAGCGAGGAGACGATCCACGACCTTCTCATAGGCTTCCGGCGACTTGTCCGCGAGGAAGGCATCGACTTCCTCCAAAGTGGGCGGAAGTCCAGTGAGGTCGAGCGTGAGCCGACGAATGAGAGTCTCCCGATCGGCCTCCGGCGAGGGCGCCAAGCCTTCCCGTTCAAGATGCGCCAGGATGAAGTGGTCGACCTCGTTGCGTGGCCAATCCGAATTCTTCACCTGAGGAAGCGGAGAGGTCTTGGGGGAAACGAAAGACCAATGAGTCGAACCGGACTCCTCTGCGGGGAGCGAGGCAACACACATCACCCCCACCAGAGAAGCGATTAGGAGAGGCCGTTTAGCGGACCAATGGAGCCATTCTAACATTCTACACAATTATCTTGCGTAGCGCTATTTCTTGCAACGAAAAAAGGGGGTTCATCCCGATTATAGAGCCCAATCACCCCGGTAATCGAGTTTGTTCAGGAGCTTGTCAGCCTCCTGATCATCAACAATCATTTCGTTTTTTGGGTCCCACTTGAGTGGACGCTTGAGAGTATCGGAGACGAACGACAGATGCCCAGGAGTCACCGAACGGTGCCCAATCTCAGCTGGGCAGATGCATTCCTTACGGGTCTTCACCCCTGCCACGAAATTGCGTCGATGATCAGGAGAATTGTAGGCCTTGATGCTGCCCCGATCGGTCTTTTCACGGATCCAATCCTTGTTCGATGCTTCGATTTGTCCCCTGCTCACGCGGACCCAGCCATCTTCTCCGATCCAACGCACACCACCGCCGTACTTGTTGGAGATCACCACGCTGTAGCCTCCCTCGTATTCCGAGCGCACCTCATAATCGACTGGATTGTTGTACATGCCTTTCTCCGGATAGCGAAAGTTCTTCGCCTCCACCCTGATGGGGCCGCTCAATTCTACCCCAAGTCCCCAATGGGCAATGTCGTTGTGGTGACCGATCCAGTCCATGAGACTACCTCCTCCATAGGCGAGCGACCAACGCCAGTTGAAGTGAACCCGGTCCTTGTGATACGGAAGCTTATGGCTTGGACCACACCAGAAGTCGTAGTCAAGATGATCGGGAATCGGTTGTGCGACCTTTCCTTCCTCCTCCGTGGTTTCGCCCCCGGGCAAGCCGACCTGGACTTCTTGAATCTTTCCCACCAGACCATTCAAGATGACCTCGGCGGCGATCCTAAAATACACTGATGAGCGCTGCTCAGAGCCAACCTGATAGATCCGCTTGTGCTTCTTGACCTCCTCATAGAGGACCTTCCCTTCGCGGAAAAGGTGCGTCAGTGGTTTCTCACCATAGACATCCTTCCCCTTCCTGATTGCCTCCAGGGCGGCGAGCGCATGCCAATGGTCAGGTGTCGCCACCACCACGGCATCGAGATCATCGCGATCACACAATTCACGAAAATCTTTGTAAGTCTTACACCCCTGTCCCCAGTATTTTTCTGCTAGTTGTTTACCACGTTCGGCATGTTTCACATCCGGATCGGCGATGGCTACGAATTGGACTTCGTCTTTGCACCGGGAATAAAAGTCCTGCATGAGGCCGGTCCCCTTACCTCCGGCGCCGACCAGGCCGATTGTCACCCGTTCACTTGGGGCGGTCTTTTCTTCACGTCCGAGCACGCTTGCCGGGATAACAAGAGGTGAGACCAAAGCACCGGTAGTCTTAAAAAACGATCGTCTCTTCATGGTGGGAATTTAGGTAAGATTATCCGATATTACTGTCCATTCCGACTACGTCAATTCTCTTTCACGCGGAAGAACAGTTCTGTCTCGTCGGACAGTACTTCGAACGTCCTGGTGGTGGTCTCTCCGTCGGCGGCGGCGGAGACATTGTCGTCGAGGTCGGCGCTCCAGTCGGTAAGGTCGGTCGACATAAAGACGCCGTAAGTGGCGCCCGGGCGCGAGATCCAGGTCAGGGTGACTATGTCGTCGTCGGGCGAGTAGTTGATCTCGGTGATTACAAAGGGCGCCTCGATGCCATACACGTCGATCTCGACGTAGCCCGATTCGTCAGCCCCCATGCCGTCGCCCAGGAAGGTAAACCGGATCGCATTGATGCCCGACGCCAAAATGCCGGTGGGGTCTGTCAGGCTGTGGACATTGTATTGGCGGTCGACGGAAGGTGGGTCGTTAGATTCGGCCTGCCTGACTTCATGCAGCAGGTTCCAATTGGCGCCCCCGTCGGTGGATGTCTCGACGTCCACCCAGGCCGAGGTGCGCGACCAATCC
>JAAZXD010000261.1 GCA_014240355.1 Roseibacillus sp.
TGCGAGTTAAAGGGGCGCATGGAGCGATTTATTCTGGCGTCCGGGTCTCCGCGTCGGAGTGACTTGCTGTCGAAAGCCGGGTACGAATTCAAAGTGGAACCGGCCGAGGTGGAGGAGTGGCCGCCGGGGAAGTATCCTTTTCGGAAGCTCTGTGTGGCCAATGCCGCATTGAAGGCCAGGGAGATTTCGCAGCAGCATCCCGAGGCTGTTGTGTTAGGAGCCGACACGCTTGTGGGGTTGGGAGGAGAAGTCATGGGAAAACCGCGTGATATCATGGAGGCGGCGTGCATGCTGGAGCGCTTGTCAGGGCGGGTGCACGAAGTATGCACAGGCGTGTGTGTGAGTTACGGGGCGGAGGAGCACGTCTTCTTTGAGGTGGCCTGGGTGCGGTTCCTGAGGTTCGGGGAAGATGTCATCAAGGACTACACGCAGCGAGTCAACGTGATCGACAAGGCAGGAGCCTACGCGATCCAGGAACACGGGGAGATGCTGGTGGATAAGGTGGAGGGGGACCGTGACAACGTGGTGGGCTTGCCGATGGTGCGGGTAGCGGACGAATTGAAGCGATTCGGGGTCCTGCCGAGCAGGACTTGATCGTGAGCAGGCAGTTTCAGTCCTGACTGCGCGGTGGGGAGTCCGGGAATTGAGAGGGAGGACAAGTTGGGAATTGGTTAAGGGGCGAGATTGTGGAAAATATGAGGCGTGAGCATGGTGCCAAGGTATCCTCTGATCCTGAATCCGAGGGCTCGAAGTGAGCGGGCGCGGCGGGCGCGGCACTTCGTGATGGAGCATGCGACGCGATTTGCGATTTATGCCACCAACAGTGCGGAGGAAGCGGCGGAGCTGGCCCAGCGTTTTTCCGAGGAGTGAGAGGAAATCGTGGTGGCGGCGGGTGGAGACGGCACGCTCAATGCCGTGGTGGGGGGATTGAGCGGTTCAGAGACCGTGCTGGGAATCCTGCCCACGGGAACGATGAATGTCTTTGCGCGTGAACTGAACATTCCCTTCGGGCATCTGGCGGGAGCACTGGAGGTGATCGATGCGGGACATGTGAAGGAAGTGGATCTCTTTGAGATGGAGGGGACCCCCTTCGTGCAGATGGCGGGGGTGGGTTTTGATGCGCAGGTCATCGAGGAGACCACGAGCGACGCGAAGCGGCGACTGGGGCCGCTGGCGTATATTCTCTCGGCGGTCAAGGTGCTTGGATCCAAGCCTCCACGGATGAAGGTTTATTTTGACGAGGGGCATGTCGTGGAGGGGGCCTGTGTCCTGCTGGGCAACGGGGCGCTCTATGGGGGGCAGTTACGACTTTTCGGGAAAGCGGACAACGCGGACGATCTTCTGGATGTTCTGGTCTATAAGGAAGCGGGCTACAAGGCGGCCCTGGGGTCGCTGGGAACGTTGGCACGGGGAGGCTTCGAGGCGGATGGAAAGGTGATGGAGTATTATCAGACTTCCGGTCTTGCCGTGGAATGTGACCGGGAAGTTCCAGTGGAGGTGGACGGCGAATTGTGGGGCCGGGCCAGGAAGGTGACGTTCAAGGCCATGACCGAGAAGTTGCGGGTTCTGGCCCCGGAGGAACGGGGGAAGAACTGGTGGGAGCAGGTGCTGTCGAATCTTAGCCCCGGAGCCAGTTGACAGTGGTGGTGGAGATTAGATTAACCTTCCCCTTTCGGGGGGAAATTCCAGAATCGCGATGCAGTGAAGTCCAGGTTTGATGATCTCTTTGAGTTCGCGTGTGGCGAAGTGAGGGATGAGGACTTCCGGGCCTTTTGTCCCGAGGACCCGGGCGACATGAGTTACGTGGATCTGTGCAGCGGGGTGCGCTCCCGGAAGGAGATTCCCGACGCGGTTGATCCGGAATGGTTCGAGGTCTTCGGGATCGCCCAGCGGGGGAGTCCGGAGCAATCGTCGCAGGAGGGCCGTTTCGTGCGCTTTAAATTGTTTTGCGGGGCCGTGGCGGCGAAGTTCCTTCTCAAGGAGCCGGGCCTCGATCCGGTGGTGATTGTCAATTACGTCTGCTGCTCTCTGGTGCAGTCGGCGCGGTCGATAGCGAACCGTGAGCTGACATCTGTTTTGCTGGATGTGTTTCCGGATCTGGCAAAGGAGATGGAGGATTACCGGGCACCGAGTGGATGGGTGGTCCAGGAGTATCCCTTCTGCCTGCTGGCTGGGATGTTGATGGCGGAGGATCTGCAGAACTACGAGTGGTCGGCGAAACTGGCGGCACGGTTGGTGAAGGCGGAGGAGCAGGTGAGAGAAGAGAGCTTTTTTCCCGGGCAGGAGTTTCTGCTCGGCCTGACAAACTATGATTCACTGCACCGGGAATGGCTTGATTTGGCCGAATCCCTGGAGAACCCGGAGAAGGACGAAGCGGTGGATTTGGTGAAGGCCCTGTTAGGGGGAGTGGAGAAGTGGCGGAACCGGGGTTGAGGATGCCGGACTTGGTAATGGGGGGCAACAGCAGGAGGAGCCAGGAATTCCTGTGGTGAGGGCCTAACCGCCGGCGGCGAGAACGATGATTTCCACGCGGGCTCCCTCCGAGAGGGCGGTGGAGTTGTGATCGCCACGGGGCAGTGCCTGACCGTCCAGTTCCGTCACCACCGGTTTCTGGGCGAGGTCAAGAGACTCGAGGAGGTCGGCGACGGTGGCCTGGCATTCGAGTGTGTGTGCCCTGCCGTTGAGGATAATCTGCATCTCGGAGGGGAAGGAGTCAGGCTGGGGCAGGCGTAAGAATTTCACGATCCCAGTCTTTCCAGACGGGATCGAATCCCTGGCGGCGGAGTTGTTCAGCAACGGCTTTGGTCGAACGTTCGTCGGCTATCTCAAACTGAGGAGTGGCCCGGGCCTGGGAGCAGTCGGCCGTATGCTCCGTGGGATCGATCTCAATCCGTCTTCCCCTGATGGTGTGGTGGAGGTCATCTGTGCCTGCGCCGGTGTAGCCGCCCGGTTCGGTGTGGGAGCCAGCGGAAACGTGCGTGACACCGAGGGGAAAGAGGCGGTCGCGGAGGGTGGCCGGTTCCCTGGTGGAAAGAACGATGCCGATCGGGGGGAAGGTGAGGCGAAAGGCACAGATGAGTTGAACAAGTTGCCGATCGGTGAGGGTCAATCCAGCGTCGGCCTGGTGCCGGTGATTCCCGGCATGAGGTCGCAGGCGTGGGAAGGAGATGGTGAATTGTGCCTTCCAGCAGTGCTTGTAAAGGTACTCGAGGTGGGCGGCAAGTGAGAGGGCTTCGGTGCGCCAGTCGGCGAGGCCGAAGAGAGCGCCGATTCCAATGCGCCGGAAACCGCCCGCATAGGCACGCTCAGGGCAGTCGAGGCGCCAATCGAACTGTTTCTTGGGTCCGGCGGTATGGAGGTGTTGGTAGGTTTCCCGGTGATAAGTTTCCTGGTAAACGACCAGGCCTTCCGCTCCGCAAGCGACCAGTTCCGCATATTGTTCGTCCTCCATGGGGCCGACCTCGATTCCGAGGGTGGGAACAGAGGGGGAGAGGAGGCGCAGGCAATCCTGCAGGTAACCCTCTGAGACGAATTTGGGATGTTCGCCAGCCACGAGGAGAAGGTTGCGGAACCCGAGCGAATGGAGGTGCCGGGCCTCGGTGGCCACCTGATCCAGGGTGAGGGTTGTCCGTAGGATGGGATTATCGCGTGAGAATCCACAGTAGCTGCAGTTGTTTACACACTCGTTGGATAGGTAGAGCGGCGCAAAGAGGCGCATCGTGCGTCCGAAGTGACGCCGGGAGAGAGCCGAGCTTTTCCGTGCCCGGGATTCCTGTTCGTCCGGATGGAGAGGAGTCAGAAGGGACGCAAACCGCCGCAGGAGCGGAGAAAGCGGGCGATCCGGGTCTGCGAAGCGGGCTGCGAAACTCAAGGACAAGAGAGGTCGGATTTGCGGAGGGCAATGTCAAAGGGGAAAAGGGAGCTTTGAGCCGGGTTTCCGAAGAAACCGGGAACCGGAAACCGCATCCTCACGATGAAGCGGAGGGCTGGGAGGAGGTGCTTGCCCTGACGCGTTGATGGGAAGATGGGACCGGATAGCCGGAAAATATCCTGAAAATGCATAAGGTAGCGGATTGAACGCTTGATCAAGTGGGGCGGGAGCGGCACCTTCGGAGCGGCAATGAGTGAAGTGGAGACCATTGAATGCCGTCCCACCAGGTGGTTCTATCTCAGGGCTGGGGCGATGGTCCTGATGTTTGGGGTGTTTCTGGTGTTGTTTTTGAAGGACTGGAAGGTCGGGTGGCCCAAGAAAAACGAGATCTATTACACCTACAAGGCTTTCGAAACAGCCAAGGAGCGGTTTGGTGAGAAAGAGTGGAGCGCGGAGGACTGGCGGAGGGAAGCAGAGGCCGAAAGGATCTTTCCCGAGCAGATCGTGGGGGACATTATCCTTCCCGAGGAGGTGGAACATGATGCCAGATGGCCAGTTGTCCTGAATGACTATGCCGGTTACGGGAAGGCTATGGAGGAAGAGGGTAAAAAGGCGATCCCGCCCCTGTGGGCGAAATACACTGATGAGAGGGGTTGGAGTTCTTCCATCCCCAAGAAGAGTTATGAAGCGGCCAAGATTCAGGAGCAGCTGTATTATGGAATCGGGAGCGGAGTTCTCCTGTTGATCACGGGATTTTTTCTGATACGGACGTCGCGACGCACGATGAAGGTGGACGCCGAAGCCTATTATGCGCCGGACGGAGCAAGGATTCCCTTCAGCCTGGCGCGCAGG
>JAAZXD010000262.1 GCA_014240355.1 Roseibacillus sp.
TTCGACAAGCACGTGGTCACAAGCCTGGAGACCTACTGTTTTGATTGTCATGACACAGCCAGTGCCAAGGGAGATCTCGACTTGGAGAAGGCGCTCTCGCAGAAGCCGCTCGTGCGTAACCGGCTGCTCTGGGAGAATGTGGCGGAACGAATCCGGAACGGGGACATGCCCCCTCGGAAGAAGCCGCAGCCGTCCGGGGAGGACAGGCTGCGTCTGCGCGCCTGGCTGCGACAGGAAATCGAACACTTTCCCTATGAGAAGCTACACAACCCCGGGTATCTTCAGGCACGAAGGCTCACCCGGGAGGAATATAACCGGACGATCCGCGACCTGGTTGGACTGGACCTGCGTCCTGCCGACCGGTTCCCCATCGATTTCAGTGGCACGAGTGGGTTTTCTAACAGCGCAAACACGCTTTTCCTCGCCACAGCTCACCTGGACCGCTACCTGACCTCGGCGGAACTGGTCATTGAGGCGGTGCGCGGAAACCCCACTGCCTGGGCTGCCCTGCGAGGCGGAGCCGATAGTGAGGAGACCCTCCGGAAGTTCGTGCGCCTGGCTTACCGATGGGAGCCCGGCAAAGCGGAGTTTGCCGAGGTGGTTGATCAATTCGAACAGGCTCGAAGGGCGGGTTGTTCGGAGGACGATGCCCTCGCGGCTGCGTTCAAGTTTGTCCTCATCTCACCCCGCTTTCTCCTGCGGGTCGAAGAGGCGGGGCCACCCGGTGAGGATGGGACGGTGTCGGCCCGCGATCTGGCCTCACGTCTGTCGTACTTCCTCTGGGCCTCCACGCCGGATGGGGCACTGTTGGCCGCGGCAGAGGCAGGGCAGTTGGTTCGCCGGGACGGCCGCGAGGAGCAGGTCGTGCGCATGCTCGCGGATCCTCGCAGCCTGGCTCTTGGCGAGATTTTTGCGGGGGAGTGGCTGGGGACCCACAATGTCGGTCCGCGCATCCGCAAGGATCCCATCGACAATCCCTGGTGCACGGAATCCCTGATGAAAGCCATGCGTGATGAGACGGCCTGGTTCGTGCACTCGCTCATTGTGGAAAATGCCCCGGTGGTGCGTCTGATCGATACCGATTACACCTTCCTCAATGAGGAACTGGCGCGTTTCTATCGCATGCCGGGCGTAAAGGGGGAAGCGATGCGGAGGGTCCGACTGGAGACCTCCCGTCGTGGAGGTGTCCTGGGGCATGCCAGCGTTCTGGCTGCCACCTCCTTTCCTGATCGCACCAGTCCGGTGGTGCGGGGAACATGGATCCTCACCACCCTGCTGGGAACGCCTCCGCCTCCGCCTCCGCCGGACGTGCCGGAGATTGATGTGGAGGAGAGAGGCCGGGAGGGCGTTCGCAACCTGCGGCAGCAGCTGGAGGGTCATCGCCGGTCGGCCCGCTGTGCCGGGTGTCACTCCCGGATAGACCCGCTGGGGTTTGCCCTGGAGAACTATGCGGAGTTCGGGCAGTGGCGCTCAGGGGTGGACAACCGGGGAACGCTGCCAAATGGCGCGAAGTTCCGTGGTCCCGAAGGCTTGAAGATTGCGCTCCGGGAGTGGCGTCTCGACGATCTGGGAACCCAGGTCATCCGTAAGATGCTGGCTTACGCGCTGGGCCGTCAACTGGAGTATTATGATGAAGCGACCGTGCGCGCGATTGCGGCCACGTTGAAACCCGCTGGTTATCCGATGGGTGCCATGCTAAGGGAAATTGCAGGGAGTTACCCGTTTGCCAGACGGCGGCTGCCCACAAGTCTGAACGCCTCATCGCCTTCCAGCAAAGAATGAATCTGCCCTCCAACCGGCGCGCCTTCCTGCGGGGAGCTGGAGCCTGTCTATTCCTGCCCACTCTGGAGAGTCTGGGAGCGCCCGTCCCGGCAGCGGCAGGCGGATCTGATTCGGCCACGCGGTTGGCCTACCTCTACTTTCCCAACGGCTCGTCCAAGGGTTCCTGGACTCCCCGCAAGGTCGGATCCGACGGTAAACTCGAGCAACTTAATGAATGGATGGCCCCGTTGGAGGATCACAAGGAAGATCTGATCGTGACCCGGAACCTGTGGACTCCCCGGGGCAACGGGCATGGAGCGGGGACGGCGACCTGGCTCACCGGCGGGTCCTATGACCGGCGGAGGAATGACGTGGGTGGACCCTCGGTTGATCAACTGGTGGCGCGTCACCTGTCTGACGGTTCGCCCCTCCCGTCTCTCGAAATGAGCACTGCAGGAGAGGGTAGTTTTTCTGGAAGTCTTTCCCGCAACTGCCTGTCGTGGACGGCACGCGACGTGCCTGCGGTGCGTGAGACGGTTCCGCGAGCCATCTTTGACAAGCTTTTCCGGAAGGCGAAGGAAGGGTTCGTGGACAAGAGCGTAATCGATCAGGTCCTGGCCCAGTCGAAGGATCTCAAACGCCGTGCCAGCGGGGCTGACCAACGGAAGATAGACGAGTATCTCGAGGCGGTGCGGGCGATCGAAAAGCGCCTTGCCTTTGCGGAGGAACAGAGCAGACGCCTCGGAGCGGATAATGCGCTGACCGATACCCTGAGACGTCCCAAGCCGGGAATCCCGGCCAGCCATGAGGAGTATGTGCGGCAATTGCTCGACTTGATGGCCCTGGCATTCTGGTCCGGGGCGACGCGGGTCTCGACCTGCATGCTGGATCACGGGCAGAGCAACCGCTACTTCAACTTTCTGCCCGGTGTAAAGGGGACCTGGCATGCCCTTTCACACTGGAAGAATGCCAGTGGGCGGACGGAAGACGACGACGGGATCACGGAGTGGGACAGCGTCCGTAGCAAGAAGGAACAGTATAACGAGGTGACCAGTTGGCATCACGCCCAATTGGCCTGGTTCCTGGATCGGCTCAAGGAGCTCAAGGATGGAGACGGGGTGAGTGTGCTGGAGCGCTCGATGATTGTCTACGGGTCGAGCATTGCTGACGGAGATGAGCATGCGGAAAAGGATCTGCCTGTGCTGCTCGCAGGTGGAGGAGATGGAACGCTCAGGACCGGACGTTATCTCAAGCCCTGGCGTGCTACGTCCATGTCGCGCCTCCACCTCGCCATGATGCAGCGGATGGGAGTTCCAGCCGGGGCTTTTGCAGAGGCCAGGGAGGCACTCGCGTTGTAGGAAAAAACGATTGTTCCGTCCGATGTCGGCTCGTCTCTTTCTCGTCTTCGCCACAAGTGTGCTGGGGTGGGGTCTGGGGGGGTGTGACAGGAAGGAGGTGTCCGGCCGGGATCCTCTGCAGGAGTCGGGGGTGAGTGATTCCAGGCCTCTGCCATTGGACCTTGATGATGAGTTGGTGGCCCTCCAGGTCCGGGGGGAAAGCCCGGGAGGCAAGGAATCGGGAGTGCTGCGGGTGGTGGCGGGGACCCCCGTTCAGAGCTCGCGGCGCCCGGAACCCGGGGGAATCGAGGCCGAGCTGGAGAAGCTGGAACCGGGGAGGGAATGGGAATCCGAGAACCGAAGCGCGGCGGTGGTCCGGAGGTTGCACGCCTTATTTGCTTCAGGTGAGGCAGGAATACTGGCGGAGAGTTTCGTCTGTTCGGATCTGCGTCCCGCCAGACTCAAGGAGGTGGAGAATCACGGGGGTATTCAGTTCCTGCGCCCGGAGGAGTCCCTTGTCGACGCGGAGAGCCATCACGGGTGGGAGGGCTTTGCGGCAACCCGCGCTGACTGGTTGGGGAAGGGGGCTCCGGACGTGGTTCCCGACATGTCGGTCAAGGTGCTGGCGGGGCAGGAACTTGATTCAGGGTTTTCCGCGGAGGTGATGGTGGAGTTGAGAAGCGGGGAAGCGGATGGAGTCTTCCGTCGCCAGGTCGCTACCTCGTGGTCCACTCGCTGGACCCTGGAGGATCCTCCGCGGCTGGCATCTCTCCAGGTGCGGCACTATGAAGAGTCCCTGGTTAGAAAGCCGGGACAGGGATTCGTCGATGTTGGGCCGGCCGTGCTGGGCGGGACGCCCCATTACCGTGAGCAGGTTCTGCGGGGAACCGGGGACTGGGCCGCCAGGCTGACACGACTGGGAGATTTTTCGCTGACAGGGCATCACGGACTGGCGGTGGGAGACGTCAATGGGGATGGACTTGAGGACCTCTACGTCTGTGACGCGGGAAGTCTGCCGAACCGGCTGTATGTCCAGCAGCCCGATGGCACGGTGGAGGAGACCTCGGCCGAAGCGGGAGTGAACTGGCTGGAAGATTCACGAAGCGCGCTGCTGGTCGATCTCGACAATGACGGGGACGAGGACCTGGTGGTAGCAACCATCGCAATGGTCGTCTTCCTGGAGAACGACGGCACTGGAATTTTCAGCCTGCGGGGTGGCCATCCGGGCGCGCGTTATCCCTTCTCCCTGAGCGCGGCCGATTTCGACAGTGACGGATTGCTGGATATTTATGTCTGTGTCTACAGTGCGGGGGACAACGCGGAACGGCGGGGGTTCGAGGTGAGAGCCCCTCTCCCCTTTAATGATGCTGAGAACGGTGGGCGCAACGTCCTGTTGAAAAACCTCGGGATGTTCGGGTTTGCGGATGCCACGGAAGCAGTGGGCCTGGGCGTCGACAATACCCGGTGGAGTTTTGGAGCGGCCTGGGAGGACTACGACCGGGATGGCGACCCGGATCTCTATGTGGCCAACGATTTCGGTCGGAATTGCTTCTACCGGAATGAGGGGGGGCACTTCCGGCAAATTGCGGGTGCGTTGCAGTTGGAGGATATGGCGTCC
>JAAZXD010000263.1 GCA_014240355.1 Roseibacillus sp.
GGCGGGGGACGGTTGTTAACGACCCGGGCCTCTCCGTGTTTGGAGGTCATGAGAATCTCGTCCACGTTGAGATGGCCCCAGAGCCCCCGGTGCTGATAGCGCAGTTCAAGGCGTGCGAATTGTCCGCGGAACTCCCGGACATCCATGGCGACGTTTTCGAAGTAGTCGTCGTTGTGGCCGGTGGCACTACGGACAATTCCCTGGCCGGTGTGGAGATTGACGCAGACCCGTCCCGGGTGGGCGCCTCCGCTCATCCGGATGAGAATGTAGTCCTGCTCGATCAGGAAGATGGGAGAGCGGAGGCTTCCCACGGCTCGTTGGCTGTTGCCGATGGTGGTGAGGAAGAGCTTTCCTTCGAACGGGCCGACGCGGCGCCTCATCATCTTGGTCCCGGACTGGAGATCCCGGTTGAAGGCATCTCCCTCCCTCTGCCAGTTTCCGCCGAGATTGCCCAGTGCGCTGTCCTTGACAGGCGTAGTATGGACCGGACTCCACTTTTGGTTCTGTCCGAGATTGTTGTCCTCGAACTCGTGGATCACAAGGTCCCCATTGGGGCGCACCGGGAGGAGCGGGGCCTTGGGATTCTCGGGGTCATTGGGGCGCTGCTGAGGCAGGAGTTCCACATACTCCTCAAGGGAGAGTTGCCCGTTGGTATCCTTGTCGGCTTGGGGAGTCTCGCTCAGGGCCCGCTGGAGAGCTGGGTGATTCTCGGAGCTGATCACGACGGCTTCTCCCCGGGCCAGGACCGGAAACGCCGCCGCCGTGAGGCAGGCGAGGGTCCGGGTCACTGTGGAGAGGGATAACGTCGTCATGATTCTTCCTGCGGGCCTGGTATTATTATTTAGCCTTGGCCAGCGCGGAGCGCTGGAGGAGATAGTTGCTGATGGTCTGCTCGATGGGGGTCTTGGTGTTTACCAGCACGTGTTCGACGCCGACCTTGTTGCAGGCCTTCTTGATGTCGGTGACGAATTTTTCGAGTTCCTCAAGGTAGTTGGACCGGACCCTTCCGGGCTGGGTAATGACTTCGCCTTCGCCCTCCAGCCCCATGAATTTCCACATGCCGTTGAGTGGGAACTCGATCTCGTAGGGGTCCATGATGTGCCACAGGATGACGTTATGTCCCCCGTAACGGAGATGGTTGAGTCCTTCGATGAACTCCTCGGTGTTATCGAAGAGGTCGGAAAAAAGCATCACGAAGCCCCGTCGGGTCATGCGGTGGGCGAAGTCATGGAGGACCGCGCCCACGTTGGTGCGCGGGACGGGATTGACCTTCTCCAGTTCTGCAGAGATGTCATGGAGGACCCCCATGTGACTCTTGGGGGCAATGTAGTTCTGCAGTTTCCCGTCGAAGATGCCGATCCCGGCAGAGTCTCCCTGGTCGATGACGAGATAGGACAGGCAGGCCGCCAGGTATTTGGCGTATTCGATCTTCGAGATCCTGCCGGACTGGTAGGTCATCGACTGACTCGCATCGAGGAGCATGTTGGAGATGAAATTGGTCTCCGCCTCGAAGAGTTTGATGTAATACCGGTCACAGCGGGCGTAGGCTTTCCAGTCGATGTTGCGTGTCTCATCGCCCTGGGAATACTGCCGGTATGCGGTGAATTCCGAGCTGATGCCCCGGCTGGGGCTCTTGTGCTGGCCGATTCTCAGCCCTTCCACAACCCGGCGCGCCACGACCTCGAGGGAGCCAATCTGGGACAGGGTTTCCGGATCGAGATACTTGGGGCCGCGTGGCTTGTTGGAGACCTCCGGGGAGGGCTCGCTGGATGGAGTGGTCGCTTCAGGCATGTCTGGTGCTGAGAGAGCGTTTCGCTGCTTTCTCGTTTTTCTTTACGTTGGCCGGTTCGGCATGAATTCGTTTCACCTGCCGTGGCGGGCTCTGCTCAGTGCTTCCGGGAAGCCTCATCCCTCCCCCGGGCGATTGGGCAGGGGGAGGAAGATGAGAGCCGGGATGGGCAGCCGGCCGACCGGATTGGATCAGGCTGAGGCCGCTGTCTTCTCGTAGAGTTCCTTGTCGCTGGGGATCTCCTCAAGGAGACGACCGATGACGTGATCGGCATCAACACCCTCGGCCTGAGCCGCGAAGTTGAGTCCCATGCGGTGGCGCATAACGGGGCCGGCGAGGGCCTGAACGTCTTCAAGAGACGCGCCGAAGCGCCCGCGCAGGATAGCCCGGGCCTTGGCACCGGTGATCAGGTTCAGGCAGGCCCTTGGGCCACAACCCCAGGAGACGAAGTCCTTGACGAATCCGGGAGCGTTGTCCTCGGCGGGCCGGGTGGCCCGGACGAGTGCGGCAACATACTGGAAGATGTGGTCCGCGACGGGAACCCGGGTGACGAGATCCTGCAGGGCAAGGATGTCCTCCTTGCCAATCACTTGCTGGGGGGAGCCACCACCGCTGCCGGTTACGCTGCGCATGATGTCGATTTCCTCCTGCTGGGATGGATAGCTCACATGGATCTTGAACATGAACCGGTCAAGCTGGGCTTCCGGAAGAGCATAGGTTCCTTCCTGCTCAAGGGGGTTCTGGGTGGCCAGTACGAAGAATGGGGCATCGAGAGCGTAGTCATCACCGCCGGCAGACACCATTTTTTCCTGCATGGCCTCAAGAAGGGCTGCCTGGGTCTTGGGGGGTGTCCGGTTGATTTCGTCCGCGAGGACGAGGTTGGAGAAGATCGGTCCCTTGGTGAACATGAACTTGCGCTCCCGGGTCTCCGGGTCGTCCTGGAGGAGTTCACTGCCCGTGATGTCAGAAGGCATCAGGTCCGGGGTGAACTGGATCCGCTTGAAGGAGAGGGAAAGCGTTTTGGCGATGGAGCTGACCAGAAGGGTCTTTGCCAGTCCGGGAACCCCTTCGAGAAGCCCGTGTCCGCGGGAAAAGATGGCAATGAGAACTTCGTCGATGACTTGGTCCATCCCCACGATGCTCTTGCGCAATTCGGCCACGATCGCGTCGCGGGCATCATTGAGTTTCTTGACTGCGGCTACGTCGTCGATTGCACCATCCTGATCGGGTTTGATGATCGATTTTTTTGCAGTTGCCGCCAATTTCTCCGCGGCTGCTACATCACTGGAACGTTTTTCCGTATTCTTCTTCTTGGTTGTTTTTTTTGCCATGGTTTACCGTCTGGTGAGCTTCGTTGTATTGTGGTCCCCGGAGGAAATTCATGGGTGTCCGCCTTTGGCGCCGGGTAAGCCCATGAGAATAGGTCAGGGGTGATCTACAACCAAAGATCCGGAATCCAACAAGCTAGAAATTTACGAAAAGGGGACACACGAAAGAGCGATGGCCATGGAGGACCGGCGGACAACTTGGCAACAACTTCAGCTCAATGGATGATGGTAAATGAAGTGGATGGAGAAGGCTCCCTTGGTAGTTAGGATATCTGAATGAATTTCCCGGAGAATCTTCCATTCAAGTTTGTTTCAGAAGGCAGTGCCCGGGGGGGCTTTACGGTATCAATCATGAACGGCGATCAGGTCAGGTCCGGTCGATCTGTCACGCCGCACATCTCGGCTTACCCCGATCGCTGGTGGTTTTGCCGTTCATGAGGTGGTCCGGGTGGGGAGCGGAGCTGATGGCATCGGGTGTTCTGCAAGAGCGACCGGGCACCAAGGCAGTGACTCTCTTTGGCCGGGCCTTCTTTCTGGTCCAGGCGGAGCGCCGTGTAGGGCTTGCCGTGGCCGGGCAATCCTGCTACCTGCCCGACACCTAGCGAACAACCTTATTGCCACCTTACGCCATGATCGCCCTCAAGCCCGACTGCAAGTATGCGATGGTGATTCCCACCTCGATGGGAACACGCCTCACCCCGGTGAACGGTCAGCCCTTTCACTGTTCGGACAACTTCGTACTGACCGCCAGCAGTGCGGAATCCAATGTGGGCAGCGTCTCCTCCTATCTCGGACTCCCGGTCAAGATTCTGACCGCGTTCATCAAGGACAGCCCGGTTTCCCGCTTCATCAAGGACAACCTGGCCGGTCGCCATATGGACTACGAGGGGCCTGATATCGAGCAAGGCGGTCCCTGGGGTTATCGGCACCAGATCAACATGGCGGACAGCGGGACGGGCTCGCGTGGACCCCGGGTCTGGAATGACCGGGCTGGGGAAGTAGGTCGCGACCTCAAGGCCGGGAATTTCGACCTTGAGCGGATCTTCGGAGAAGAGGGTGCCCAGATCGTCCACATGTCGGGCCTGATCGCTGCGCTCTCGCCAGACTCGACCCAGTTCTGCCTGGATGTGGCCCGCTCGGCCAAGAAATACGACACCAAGATCTCCTTCGACCTCAATCATCGGGCCACCTTCTGGAAGGGACGGGAGGAGGAACTGAGTGAAGCTTTTCACGAAATTGGGACCCTTGCGGATGTCCTTGTCGGAAACGAGGAGGATTTCCAGCTCTGTCTCGGAGTGGAAGGGCCGGAAGCCGGAGGCGAGGATATCGCCGGCAAGATCGACAGTTTCAAGGAGATGATCAACCGGGTGAAGGAGCAGTTCCCCAACGCCTCGGTCTACGCCACTACCCTCCGGGAAGTGATCAGCGTGAACCTGCACGAATGGGGCGGCATCGTGGCCGACGGAGATGACTGGCACGTCATTAAGCCCCGTGAGATCGGGGTCCTCGACCGGATTGGCGGCGGGGACGGTTTCGTGGGCGGACTGCTGTATGGCATCCTGCGCGGC
>JAAZXD010000264.1 GCA_014240355.1 Roseibacillus sp.
CCTGCCATTGACCTCGCTGGTTTTGCCCAGCCGGAACTGAGCTTCGTGGCCTTCCGCGATGCAGATGGCTTCGGAGATACGGCCGAGGTGCGCTTCCTCCGTCTCGATGGCACCCAGATCGGGCCCTCGGTCCCCCTCGACATGACCTTGTTCGACACGGAGTTCACGACCATCGAAAGCGCCGTCGATGCGGCCGCCATCGGCGAGACCATCCTCATCGAGTTCAACTTCGTCAGTGACGGCAGCGAGGACACCTTCAGCGGTCTTGCGATCGACAACGTCAGCGTGATCTCCAACTAGGCGCTTGTCCGCATCCAGCCCTTCTCGCGAGGCGGTGAAGCCACCTGGTTTCACCGCCTTTCCTTTCCCCGTCCCGTCTAATTCCTGGTGGAGGTCTGCACGTCGCTCGCGCTCTCCGCTTCGATCTGCCTCGCCCCCCCCAGGTCCAACCGCGAACGCGATCGCTCGTCCGCCATTTCGTCGTTAGATCATCAAAGGTCCCTGCACTCCTTCGGGGACGGTTTCCCCGGGGATGGTTTACTCAGGAATCGACCTCACCGCTTCCGCGTGAGCATGATTTCATTGCCCTCCGTGTCCACGCACATGGCGAGGTGCGGTGGTTCCCCATCCTCTTCCTGCGGCTCTCGTTTGAGTTCTCCCCCCGCAGCCACAATCTCCGCCGCTCCCTCGACCACGTCCGTGACCTGGAAGCTCATCCCGGTCCAGGTGCGTTTCCCTTCTCCGCCACCATGGATCCCGATGGTGTTCCCACAGACCTTGATCTCGGTCACATGAGGGTTCTGTTTGGTCACTTCCCCTCCAAACACCTCTCGGTAGAACTTCGCGCAACGCTCGGCGTCCGCGGCCCAGATAATGTATTTAACAGCCTCGACATTCATGGCGATGTTCTTCAGGGCAGGTTACTTAAACGCTTCCGCGCTCCAGACTTCCTCGATCATCTTGAAACCACGAGGATCGTATTTACGAAGTTCCTCGCGGTTATGGGGAAACCAGTCGTTGTGACCGAAGTAGGCCTCGGTCAGTTCGGCAAAGTATTCCTCGTGATTGGTGGCGGCGTAGGCCTTGACCTTGCGGGACTTGTCCCGGCGACTGGGCACCTGGAGATAGAGTCCCTCCTTCATGGCGGCCCGGTAGGCCGAGCGGATGGACTTGTGGCTCAGCTTGAGCTTCACGTTCTGGTAGGCGTGGGCCAGTTCGTGGAGGAAGGTCATCGGCCCCCATTCGAGGAAATTGTGTTCAAAGAAGACCGCCTCCGGGTTGATGACGTGCACGCCCGGGGCCATGTGGGGGTTGAGATTGTGATCGCGCAACCACTGGGGGCTGCGATGGAAGGGAATGACGCCATTCTCGTTCTCCCGGTGCGGGTAACCGGGTTCATTACTGATCCAGATTGGGATGGTCCGGAGGAAGGTGAGGGCTTCCGGCGGCACCTTGCCCAGGAAGTTCTCGAGGCCGATCCTGATCTGGGCCTCGATCTTCTTCTTCAGTTCGGCGTCCTTGGCGATGGAGAGTTGAAGGTAGACGGTCCACCCGTGGATGGAGAGCTTCTCGTAGGTCCACTTCCGTTCCCCGTCCTTGAAGGTGACGGGGTGGGCCGCCCTGGCAGGACCTCCCGCAAGGCAGAGGGCGAGGAACAGGCCCGCGAGGAGGGTCCGGGGGGCGATCATGCGAGGATGTCCGTGAGCAGTTCGCCGTGCACGTTGGTCAGGCGGCGCTGGATGCCGTTGTGGTAGAATGTTAAGCGTTCATGATCCATGCCGAGAAGGTGGAGGACGGTGGCGTGGAAATCATGCCACGGAACCGGTTTCTCGACCGACTTGTAACCCACCTCGTCGGTGGACCCGTAGGTGATCCCCGGCTTCAGGCCCGCACCCGCCATCCAGCTGGTGAAGCCGACGTGGTTGTGATCGCGCCCGGTGCCAACCTGGTCGGCGCCCGACTGGGTGAAGGGGGTCCGCCCGAACTCGGAGGTGAAGAGCACGAGGGTGTCGTCCAGCATGCCACGCTGGCGCAGGTCCTTGATGAGGGCGGCCACCGGCTGGTCGATGCGGCCCGCTTCCCGGCCGTGGTTGCGCCGCATGTCCTCGTGTCCGTCCCAGTTGATGCGGGGAGAACCGAAGGAGCCCCCGGAGAAAAGTTGCACGTGCCGCACCCCCCGCTCGAGGAGGCGCCGGGCGAGGAGGCAACTGCGCCCGAAGTCCCGGGTCTCGTCCTTGTTGAAGCCATACAGTTCCCGGGTGGCCTCGGTCTCCTTGTCGACGCCGGTGACCTCGGGAACCGCCAGCTGCATGTTGGCGGCCAGTTCGTAGCTCGCCATGCGAGCCGAAAAGGCGTCCTCGGCGCCGTGTTCCTTCATGTGCGCCTCGTTCATCTTCTCCAGCAGGATGCGGCTCTCGTGATCGACGCGCTTCTCGATCTTGCGGGCCGGGAAGAGGTTGGTGATGGCCTCCCCTTCCCCCTTGGTGCGGAAGGGCACGCCCTGGTGCACCGCGGGCAAAAATCCGTTGGTCCAGTTACTGGTGGAACCGGCGGGCATGCCGCGGGAATCAGGAAGGACCACGTAGGTGGGGAGATTCTCGGTCTGGTTGCCCAGTCCGTAGGAGACCCACGATCCCATCACCGGGAAGCCATTGAGGCGGAAGCCGCTGCTCTCCTGGAAGGTGGCCGGGGTGTGACTGGAGGACTCGGCCACCATCGAGTTGATGACGGTCAGTTCGTCCGCCACGGTGGCGATGTTGGGAAAGAGGTCGGAGACCCAGAGCCCGCTCTTCCCACGCTGCTTGAATTCCCAGTCGTTCTTGCGCAGGAGGCCCACTTTCCCGAAGAAGACGTCCGGCTTCTCATCGGTCTGCAGGGACTTGCCGTGCAACTCCTGGAGCCGGGGCTTGTAGTCAAAGGTGTCGACCTGGCTGAAGCCCCCGCAGAGGCAGAGGTGAATCACCCGCTTGGCCTTGGGGGCGTAATGCGATTCTACCGGTTGCGAGGCGTAGCCTTCCCGGATGAGGAGCGAGGAAAGGGCGGCCCCGGTCAGGCCTCGCTGGGTCCAGTTGAAGAAATCGCGGCGACTCGGTAAACCCCCGGGCAGTTTGCTGTTCTGGGAAAGACTCATGACGAAAAACGCTGAGGATCAGTTCAAATAGAGAAATTCATTGGCGTTGAAGAGGACCCGGCAGAAGGCTGCCAGTCCATTCTCCTTGACGAACCCAAGACCAAGATTGAGGTCCTGGGGGGTGGCGGGGCGACCAAAGGCGAGCTCGAAGGCATGTCCGATCTGCTTCTGCTCGTCCCCCGGCATGGCTTCCAGTCGCTTGGCCATTTCCTCCGACATCCGAATGACGAAGGAGGTGTTCATCAGGGAGAGCGCTCCCAGCGGAGTGGTGGTCACGCTACGCACGGGAGCCGCTGAAGAGGGATCGGGACAGTCAAGGGGGGCGAGCAGGGGGTGGACACTCCCCCGGGCCCAGGTGCGGTAGATACTACGGCGATTGAACTCCGGTCCCTCGGGGTCGATCGGATCGTAGACCCACGAACCCTTGTGGTTGTACATCTTGAAATCGCGGTAGCCCGGACCACCAGCCACCGGGTTGAGGGCCCCGGAAGCGGCGAGGATGGAATCGCGAATCGATTCCGCTTCCAGTCGCATCGGGGCGCGCCGCCAGAGATAGATGTTTCCGGCGTCCACCTGCTGGGCCCTGGCATTGGCTCGTGAGCTTTGCCGGTAGGTGGCCGAGGAGACGATGAGCTTGTGCATCTTCTTGAGGCTCCATCCCCGGGCCCGGAACTCGGCCGCGAGCCAGTCGAGGAGTTCCGGATGGGAGGGCTTCCCGCCACTGAAACCGAGATCATTGGGAGTCTTCACCAGGCCCTGTCCGAAGTGGTAGTGCCAGAGCCGGTTCACCATCACCCGGGCGGTGAGTGGGTTGTCCTCATGGCCCACCCACTCCGCCAGTTTGCGGCGGCGCTCGCCCTCCGAGGCATTGGACTTGAGCCCGAAGTCGGAAGAAAGGCCATTGCGAAGGGACGCCACTCCGCCGGCCGATACTTCTTCTCCCTTTTCGAAGGGACTGCCTCGCACCAGGAGGTGGCGCACCGGGGCCCCCTTGGGAGTGACGGCGTAGACCTTCTTCTGTCCCTGCTTGCTGACCTCGGCGTTCAGGCGGGCGATATCGGCCTTCCACTTTTGCCGGGTCGTCTTCTGTTCGTCGGTCAGGGCCACGATGAGCTCCGCCTCGGTGACAATCCTCACATCGGCCGAGAGGGCGATCTGTTCAGCGGTGAGGGCCCGGTCATACAGCTGGGCCCGGTCGATACGTCCCGCCAGCATGCGTTTTCCATCAGAAGAGGTTCCATGCCTCATCCCGAGGATGACCTGGCTGTTTCCGGCACCATAGGTCACCACCCCCGTCTTGTAGCTCTTGCCGTAGGGACGCCCGTTCCGGTAACCGGTGATCGTGCCATCCTCCTGGTAGACGATAGCCATGTGCACGAACTGGGACTGAGCCTCCTTTTCCTGGTCCCCGCCAAAACTCGAGGTGCGCCGGTATCCGGAACTGCCCGACATCCAGCGGCCCGCCTCCCGTTCCCCGAATACGATGGCGTCAAAAGGCTCCCCGGAGGTTCCCTGGATCCCAATCACTCC
>JAAZXD010000265.1 GCA_014240355.1 Roseibacillus sp.
GCCGCCAGCACAACGTGAAACGCTTTCATTAATCGCG
The DNA here is from genome assembly GCA_014240355.1 of Roseibacillus sp. Lineage (GTDB taxonomy): Bacteria > Verrucomicrobiota > Verrucomicrobiia > Verrucomicrobiales > Akkermansiaceae > Roseibacillus_B. The sequence goes on from JAAZXD010000265.1 coordinate 38, forward strand.
ATAGAAGGGTTTAGCTACGCCGATGCGTCCTAGGCACTCGATGTTCCGATTGGAACCGTCATGTCCCGTATCTCGCGCGGCAAGGAACAGCTCCGGAGTAGGATGATGGAAGAGCCCGCCAGCGCGGGCCTGGAGAACTTTGTCGACTTCCGGCCCGATGTCATGAAGCAACCCAATGGATAGGGAACAGGCACGGTTTGTTCTCCGGAGTTTTCGCCCCGGAGGGGCGGACTCCGGGAATCCTGATTTCGAGGAGGCCCTCGCGGTGGCAGCTGATGACCGCGGACTGGGAGAGTGGCTGGTGGTTGAGCGGGAGCAGGACGCCTCTGTTGCCGCCAGCTTGAAGAATCTCACCATTCCCTCCAATCTGCGGAGCAGTATCCTGGACGCTCTCAAGGCCGATGCCGCCGGGAACAAAGGCGGGTCCGGGGTTCCAGTGGAGGATACCACGGAGAATCTCACGGCCCCGGAATCCTCCTTCGTGAGCTCCCTGGTTTCCGAGGCTCCACCGGAGGAATTGAAGGAGCAGACACTGAAGGTTCTCAAGGTTGAGATTGCCGGCAAGCCGATGGCAGTAGCTGCTGCCGGGGGGCAGCCAGCCGAGGAGGTGTCGATGGAGCAGGGCTGGCTGAAGGCAGCGGTGGCGGCAGTTTTACTCGTGCTGGGCGCCTTTGTGGCCTTCGAGGTGACCTCCAGCAGTTTCGGTCCCCGGGAGGGACAAGGGGAGACCATCGTCCTCAGGGTTCTTGAAAACGGGGCCATCGCGGAGGTCGTGCGCCAGGGGTTCTTTCCCCTGCAGAGTGGCAGGCTGCAGGAATACCAGGCCTGGATACGGGACAACAATGCTCCCGGCTTTGATCTTGATGAGCTTCCGGGGGGGATCTCGGAAGGCAAGCCGGTCGGGTGCCGCATTTTCATGATGGGTGCCACCAGGGTCTCCCATCTGTGTTTCGACAAGGGCGGAAGCAGAATTCACCTTGCCGTCCTTGGTAGTGAGAACCTTGATCCGGAGGATCTCGAGAAGCTCAGGAAGTCCGGCGGGACCCGTTGCCGGCAGTGCTCCAACACCGGGGTGTCAGTGGCCTCCTGGCAGGGGAAGAACCAGACCTACCTCCTCCTTGCCAAGATGAAGGAAAAGGAACTGTGGCAGCTTCTCAGGCCGACAGTTGGGGAGTGAGCGTTTCGGGCTAGATCAGGGCTGTGCCCGGGTAACGCTCCAGGTGCCGTCGGCCCGGATTTCAACGGTGACGAACCCCCCTCTGCCGTTCTCCCACCCTGCGGTAGTGGTCCCCTCGGCGATACGAGTGATCGCACCGCTGCCGGTGACCGGGAATCCATTGTCCTCCCAAGGAGAAAACACGCTGAGGAATTGCACCGTCTGCCCGGTCTCGACGGGCCGGTGTCCGTAGACCGTCACGTTCGGCGCGAGGTCCTGCGAGCTCCTTTGCTTGAGCCTGCCGAAACGCATGGCTCCGTCCTGGTGGATCGTAAGCAGGAGGCGATAGCGCTTCTCCTGCCACCAGGCGTGCTCAAAGGCGCGGGCATCGAACCAGTTCTCCTTCTGTTCGCCATCCCGCTGTTCCTTCTGCGGGGCCAGGTGCCAAACTGGTCCGGCGTGGTAGTTCCTGCCAAGGGCACTACCGGCGGTGTATTCGTCCGCGACGATCAGATTTCCTTCGCGCGTGAGGACGGTCCGGCGGATCCACTTGCTGCCAGGTCCGTAGTAGTCAGTCCATCCGAACTGGCCGAACGAGTCGCCGGCCTCGTTGTTCTCTGCCTTGAGGAGACCGGGCAGCAACTTGATGGCACCCTTGCGGATAAAGTCGCCGTCACCGGCGCGGTCGGGATGTAGCGGAAAGGGATGCTTTTTGTTGAGGACGAGGAGGACGTCCAGGCTCTCTTCGCCCGTGCCGCCGCCTTTGGGCAGCATGCTGTACTTGCCGGAGCTGTGGAGGAACTTGGCGCCGTGCGCGGCATACTCGTAGAGCTGGCCTGAAAGGCTATCCAGGTGGTCGTCCTTGTGGGGGTAGAGGAAGTAGGAGGCGAAGGGTCTGCCCGCCTCGCGGCTCGCTTCGAGATAGAGGCGCTCCGGAATCTTGTGCACCAGGGAGCTGAGAAGACCGATGCGAGCCTTGCCCTCCGGGACTTTTGCGGAGAGGTCGCGCTCTGTGAACCACGCAAAGCGGCGCGCGTAGGCCTGCTGGTAGGCGAGGGGGACCTTTTCTTTACCCGGCGGGGGGCCGCCCAAGGCGGACTGTTCCGCGGCCCAGAGGTACTCCCGATTTTTGTAGTACTGCGCCATGCGGTACCAAAAGTGTCCGTATCGTCCCGGGGTCTCCACCCGGTAGTTGCCGACGTTCCAGGGGTCGGCGTAGAGGGCGGCGCGATCGGTGAAGACGGGCGAGCCGCAATTCGGTCCGCCGCGCACCCCGCCGCCGTGCACGAAGCCAAGGACTCGCCCCCCGACGGCGTTGATGAGCTTGGACTCCTTCTGGAGCCAGCCCATCGCTTCCGCGATATCGATCATTCCGTGCAGGAAAATCGGGCCGTAGGGGAAATAGTTCCACTCGGTCCAGTCACCGTAGTCGGCGAGGTCTTTCCAGATGCGCTCGATCCAGGCGCGCGCTTCCTTCGCCTGCGGGGCGTCGGGAAAGAGCTTGAGGGCCATTGCGATGCCGCCTGCGTTTCCATAAGAGTGATTGTCGGCGCGCTGCGATCCTTTCTTGAAGTTGAGAAAACGGTTGCTGAGGCTCTGATGGACGATCCGCTTGAACCGCGCCCTCTCCCCGGCAGTGAGCAATCCTCGGTTCGCAAGTTCTTCGTAGATGCGCATGCGCGCGGCCCCGCCCCAGCCGCCGTGATACCCGCCGCCGTGATAGTCGCGGACCAGGGTTGCCCCGTTCGGGAGCTTGCGTTCCGTCTTGCTGCCCGGGGCGGTGGTGACGAAGTAGATGAACATGAGATCGCCCTCGCCCTTTGCCTCCAGCTTGGAATGCCAGTCAAGGATGAGAGCGCGGAAGACCGCCTGGAGGATGAGGAGTTCGTTCTGGTTCTTCCGTCCGCCGTCCACATAGCGGGCGCGCAGGCGGTCCCATGTCCACCAGCCGCGTGAAAAGGAGTAGCGTTCCCGTTGGGAGAGGTCCTTGCGCAGGGCGGCGGCCATGGCCTTGATGTCCGCGACCTCCTCATAGCCGGGGCGGGGGTGGCCGACGGCAAGTTGGCGCTCAGATTCGGTCAAAGCGGCACCCCTGGCAGGGAAGAGTGCCAGAAGGGCGGCAATGAGGACGATGCCAGAAACTCTCATCATAAGAATTTCAGTCTGTCGGGCAGTTGGTGACTGGCGACCAAAAAAAGCGCGGTCCGGAGACCGCGCTTCCTGAAAATTGCCTGGGTTCTCCCCGCGACCGCGGGCAGGTGCATTAGCCTCAGGCACCGCCAATGCGTTCAAGGAGCTTGGCGCGCTCGGCTCTCACCTCGGCGGGCAGCTTGTCGCCGATCTTGTCGAGGAATTCCTCCTGGGTTTCCAGCTCGCGCTGCCACTCCTCGGCATCGAGGTTCATAAGGGCGTTCCAGTTTTCCTCGGAGAAATCGAGCCCGTCGAGGTTGAGTTCACCGAAGGCGGGGACGGTGCCCACGAATTCCTCCTTGCCCTCGACCGTGCCATCGGCCCGCTTGAGGATCCACTCAAGGACGCGCATGTTCTGGCCGAATCCGGGCCAGAGCCAGTTGCCCTCGGGATCCTTACGGAACCAGTTCACGTGGAAGACCTCGGGGAGTTTTTCGACCTTGCTGGCAATATCGATCCAGAGCTGCAGGTAGTCCCCCACATGGTGGCCACAGAAGGGAAGCATGGCCATCGGGTCACGGCGAACCTGGCCGGCCCCGCCTGCTGCTGCGGCGGTCATTTCGGATCCCATTACCGAGCCGATGAAGGTGCCGTGGTTCCAGTTGTGGGCCTGGAAAACGAGGGGCATGGTGGTGGCGCGACGTCCGCCGAAGACAAAGGCGTCGATGGGGACCCCGTCCGGGTTCTGCCATTCGGGATCGATGACCGGGCACTGGCTGGCAGGAGCCGTGAAGCGGGCATTCGGATGAGAAGAGGGGCCTTCGCTTTCGGGGGTCCAGTCGTTGCCCTTCCAGTCGATGAGGTGGGCGGGAGGCTCCGGGGTCATGTCTTCCCACCAGACGTCACCGTCATCGGTGAGGGCCACATTGGTGAAGATGCTGTTCTCCTTGAGCGAGTCCATGGCGTTCGGATTGGTCTCGTAGGAGGTCATGGGAGCCACGCCGAAATAACCGGCCTCGGGATTGATGGCGTGGAGCTTGCCGTCCTCGTGAGGCCAGAGCCAGGCGATGTCGTCGCCCACGCAGGTCACCTTCCAGCCGTCGTAGCCTGCGGGCGGGACCAGCATGGCGAGGTTGGTCTTGCCGCAGGCGCTGGGGAAAGCGGCGGTGACGTAGCGCTTCTCGCCCTCGGGGGATTCAAGGCCCAGGATCAGCATGTGCTCGGCCATCCAGCCATTCTTCTTGGCGATGGTGGAGGCGATGCGCAGGGCGAGACACTTCTTGCCGAGGAGGGCGTTGCCGCCGTATCCGGAACCGTAGGACTGGATCTCCTGGGT
>JAAZXD010000266.1 GCA_014240355.1 Roseibacillus sp.
TGCAGGAGGCCCTGCGCAAGGTGGACGAGGGAGATTACGGTCTTTGCGAAGGTTGCGGTGAATGGATCGCCTATGTGCGTCTTGAGCAGCGGCCCGAGGCCACCCTTTGTGGGGACTGTGCCCGTTGAGGGTGGTGGAGTCGGTCGGGTTGCTTCGGAGGCATGGGATGAGGAACTTACCGGCTGCTTCTGAACCGCTGATCTTCCCGCTTGAGCCAGGGCTCAATCATGAACGGGCCAAATGGGAGGAGGGCGGCTCCGAAGATCATGGCGCAGGTCCTGTTTTCCCATCCGGCCGGTTTACGGGCGAGATAGAGAAGGAGACAGAGGAGGATGAAGAGTCCTCCGTGAATGATGCCTGGAAGGTGGATGGCCTCCTCATGGCCCTTGATACGCTTGAGGACGATCGAGCAATAGAGAAGCACGAGGTAGGATGTGCCTTCCAGCAACCCGGCCAGGCGTAGTCTGCCAATGGGTGTTTTAAGCATTGCTTTCCGGAGCGACTACTTGACCACGGACAGATTTGCTTTTTCCCAAGCCAGGATGCCGCCATCGAGGTGGTAGACCTTCTTGAATCCGAGTTTTTTCCAGAGTGCAAGCGAGTGTGAACTGCGTCCACCGCTGCGGCAGTGAATGAGATAGGACCGGGTGCGGTCCAGCTTGCGGATTCTGGCAGAGAAGTCGTCTTCAAGGAAGTCGATCTGTCTGGCACCTTTCAGGTGCCCCTCCCCGAACTCGGCGGAAGTCCGGATGTCGATGATGAGGGGACGCTTCTTTTCATCCTTGGCGGTGAGAAGTTGCGCGGCTTCCCTGGCGGTGACATGGACGATCACCCCGGTCTTCGTCTGGCCGGGTTCCGCCTTCACCGGGAGGGTTACAAGAAGAGGAGAGAGAAGGAGAGCGATGATTTTCATGCACGAATGCTATGGGGGCTCGACTGGCCGGGAAAGGCAAACCTCCCTTTCCCCTGAATATCCTGCAGGGCTATTGGTCCTAGCTTGGGGTTCGCCAGACGAGCCGGAGGGCATCCAGGCGAAGTCGTGACTGGCCGAGAAGTCTGGCAAGTTCGTCGCGATGGTGCACGAGGGACTCGATTTCGGAGGGAGAGATGTGGGTGTTGATCTGGGCCAGATCGCGGAGACGTTCAATTTCACCGGCCAGGGATTTTTCAGCGGTGCTCACCGCCCTGTCGACTTGTAACCGGGCCTGTCCGGTTGCGATCTCCTCCGCCCTGGTCAGCATGGAGGGCAGTATTTCCTTCCGGAAGACTTTCTGGGAGACGATCTTACGGGGATTGCCTGGTTCGAGGTTGGCGGCGGGTAATCCCTCGTCTTCGCTGAGATCATTGCCCTTGTGGTCAACCACGGTGCGGTAGGGAGTGGGCGGGAGAAAACGATCGGCGTGCAACCGGGCGGGCGCGAGGCACTCGAGGACGTAGTGACACTCAAGGAGCATCGTCTTCCCCCGTGCGGTTTTCCAGTGAGCAAAGCTGCAGTTGCCCTGTTCCCGGCCGAGGAGAACGTCGATGGCATCCCGGAAGAGGGGGTGGTCCGGGGTCATGAAGGCAATGTCTTCCCGGGCGAGGGCGCAGTCGCGGTCGAAGGTGGCCGAAAGTCCCTCTTCCGGAAACTCCGCGAAGGTCTCACTGAGACGCTCGCCTCTCTGGAAGACATAACTTCGCAGAGAGAGATCCTCGATGTTCAGTCCCAGATGATCAAAGAGGCGGATGACGAATTGCTCGAAAACGGGATCGTGATCGGTATTTGAAATGTGTTCGATGAAGGTCCCCGTTTTTTCCGCGGAAGGAGCGCCCAGTTCCAGGAGGCGATCGTGACCGCAGGTAAGTTTCCGCGCCACATCCTCCTGCATGGTTCTGGTGTGTGTGAGAAACTCCGCGAAGCCGGTCGTCTCCCCGGATTCCTGCAGGGCCTTGAGTTCCGGTCCCAGGGTGGCGGAGAGGGTGGCCGCTCCCTTCAGGGAGTGCTCGAAGGCATCAAGCCCCTCGGCATACCATCGCGCCAGCAATTCCGCTCCGCTTCCCTTGATCACCGGGACGTGGATGTTGATCGTTTCTGTTTGTCCGATGCGATCAAGCCTTCCGATGCGTTGCTCAAGTAGTTCCGGGTTGTCCGGGAGATCGAAGAGAACGAGATGATGGGCGAACTGAAAATTGCGTCCCTCGGATCCGATTTCAGAACAGATCAGGATGCGGGCGCCCTCGGGTTCTGCGAACCAGGCGGCATTGCGGTCACGCTGAAGAAGGGTGAGTTCCTCATGGAAGAGTGCGGCCTCGATCTGAATGCGGGTGAGGAGAAGGGTGCGAATTGACTCGGCCATCTCCATGGAACGGCAAATGAGGACGACCTTGTGACCGGGAAAATCGCGAAGGAACTGCGCCAGCCAGTCCATGCGTGTTTCAAGGCCATCGCGGTCCTCATCCGGGTCGGCTTCAAGGGTGACAAGGTCCAGTCTGCGTTCCGGAAATCCGGTCAGGCGGTCCCGGGTGTTGCGAAACATGACCCGTCCGGTGCCGAAGGAATCGATGAGATCCCCGATCAGTTCCGATCGCGCCGATTCATCGTTGCTGGCCAGGGACCGGGCCAGGGTTTCCGTGCGTTGTGAGCGCCCCGAGACCAGAGCGAGATCCTCTTCGGTCGGGAGTTCCCCCTCCGTCAGTCGCCCCACCAGATCCGCGAGGGGTTCGTAACCTTCCGCTTCCGCCTGGAAGGTGGCGAGGTCGTCGTAGCGGTCAGGATCGAGAAGTCGCAACCGGGCGAAGTGTCCCTCCGGACCGAGTTGTTCGGGCGTCGCGGTGAGGAGCAGGACGCAAGCCGTGATCGTCGCGAGCGATTCCACCAGGGAATAGGCCGGGCTGGGATCCTCGGGATGCCATTCGAGGTGGTGGGCCTCGTCCACGATAAGAAGATCGAAGCCGGCGGCCCGCGCCTGTTTGGCCCGTAGCGGGTGTCCGGTGAGGAATTCGGTGGCGCAGAGAATGAGCTGGCTGTCCAGGAATGGGTTTTCGGCCTCTTCGTTGGCGTCAAGGGAGGCACAACGCTCTTCGTCGAAGAGGGCGAAGAGGAAATTGAAGCGGCGCAGAAGTTCCACGAACCATTGATGGACGAGGGGTTCTGGAACAAGAATGAGAACCCGGTCAGCGCGTCCGGTGAGATGCAGGCGGTGCAGGATGAGACAGGCTTCAATGGTCTTGCCCAGACCCACTTCGTCTGCGAGGAGGAGGCGGGGAGCGAGACGCTGGACGGCTTCCGAGGCAATGGCGATCTGGTGCGGGATCAGATCGATGCGTGCGCCCGTAAATCCCCGGTCGGGTGAGCTGCGAATCCGGCCATTGAGCTGCAGGGCCTGGACCCGAAGGTCGAAGGAGCGGAGGTCGTCGCACTGGCCGGCCAGCAGGCGTTCCTCCGGCTTGATGAAACTCAGGGAGTCGAAGAGATGTTCCTCGGGGATCTCATGTTTTCCGGAGTGGTAGATGTAGAGTCCGTCCCGTTCCTCAATCCGCTCGACGGTGAACTCGGTGGCCGATTGATCCTTGATCCGGTCACCTTCCTTGAATTGGACGCGGATCAGGGGAGCGGAGGAGAAGACGTACTGCCGCATTTCCTCTGCGGCTGGAAAGCAGATTTCGACCCGGTCGCCCTCCGTGGCGATGACAAGACCGAGGCCGAGTTCCGGCTGGGATGCACTGGTCCATCGCTGGCCGGGGAGAGGTTGCTGCACGGGCGGCAGAGTGGGGGGCGATGAGTCCGGAAGCAAGAGTAAGCAGTTGGGCTCTGGTCATCTGGATCGGACGACCTCAACCCGGAAGAAGTTGGCCGGAGCGAGTGGCTCACCGGTGACGGCGCGGGTTTCGAACCGGCCCGATCCGGAGAGGGAGAGGAGCGGTGTCCAGGTGATCAGATCGTGGCTGCGGAAGACGGTGTAGTTGCGATTGGTCAGGGAGGGGAAGGTGACGAGGGCGCCGTGGGAAACGCCGGGATCGGAGGTCACCACGATCTGAAAGTAGGAGTTGGGATCGAGGGGGTCGGTTTGGGTGAGGGAAAACTCGGCCAGATTGCTCTGGTGATCCCCGTCCGTGTCTTCATCCCCATCCAGGATCCCGTCTTCATCGCTGTCCGCCAGCCTGGGGTTGGTGCCCAGCTCTTCTTCGAGGGGGTCGGGCAGTCCGTCCAGATCAGCGTCGTTCAGTGCGACGATCCTGATGTTGTCGATGGCGATTCCCGGCAGGGGATGGGGGATCAGCAACTGGCCGGGATTCAACGACCCGCGGGAGTGCGGAGTGGAGAAACGGGACCAGGCGGAGAGTTCGTCAAGTCCCAGGCTGCCCGTGCCGGATGGAGGGACGGGATTGGCCTGGGATACGCCCATATTCTCCGAGGTGCTCCTGATGGCCGGACCGTCGGTTGCCGTGAGCGTGCCTTCGTAGGAGAGAAACTCCCGCACCTCACCCCCGGCCACGATGGCCACGCCGTCGGGGCCGTTCTGGATCCTGGGAATGAGTTTTGAATACAGCCGATGGCCGGAGGGAAGGGTCTGGTCGAGGGAGAAGGATGCGAGAGAGTGCTGGCCATAAACCCTGCCCCCATTGCCGTTGTAGAGGA
>JAAZXD010000267.1 GCA_014240355.1 Roseibacillus sp.
TGCGGGCCCCCTCCGCATTGGTCAGAAAGAGCTGGTTGTCCTTTGCCTTCTGTGACTTGGGACCGGAGATCAGTTCGTTGTCTTCAGTGACCAGGCAGAAGACCCCGCCGCCGTGTCCGATCGCCCCGGTCGATCGACCGGTCGCGATATCGTAGAGGAGGGGGGCGGAACGTCCCTGCGGGGCAATGAGGTTGTTCACGGTGGCGAGGAGCGCACCCTGGAACGTCACGTCGGCGGCCTCCTGGGCAAAGCGTCGTTTGCCTGTTGCCGGGTCCAGGGAGATGAGCCAACTGGATTCCCAGGGGGTGAGGGAAGCGGTATAAAAGAGGGCATTGTTGACGACGAGGGGAGCGGTGCGAATGGGCCAGAGCGAAATCATACTGGCGTTGCTGGGGATTCGACGATCTTCCGGGGCTCCCTGGTCCTTCCAGAGGAGTTTTCCTTCCCTGGCCTCAAGGGCGTAGAGAAAGCCGTCATCGGAACCGGCGAAGGCACGGCCGTCGTGGATGGTGGGGGGAAGGCGTACCGGTGCCTCGGCAAAGTAGACCCAGCTCTCCCTGCCGGTGGCAATGTCGAGGGCATGGATGGCGTTGTCATGGGAAGATCCGTAGTAGACCAGTCCGCCCGCCACCGTGACAAAGTAGCAGGGGTCGAAGTTCCGCAGGGACTGCAGGCCGGTGTTGGCGGAGAAGGCATCCCACTTGGCTGGTCCGCTCCAGGCCTGTCGCGGGGTGCCGCCCCGGTGTTGCCAGGCCGGCTTGAGCGGAAAGGTCAGAGCTTCCTCGGTTACGCCACTACGCCGTGAGTCGTGACGGTAGGTGGGCCAGTCCTCGGCGGGGAGCGTGGTGGGGAGGAGCAAAGCGCCAATCCACAGGCTCCAGAGAGAATTCAACCTCCGATTATTCTGGAGGGAGATCCTGCCTGGAAGTTTGGGAGTCGGGTGTGTCATGCCGGGATTATTTGGAGCTTGGGGATGGGAGCGGGGAGCTGACCGGTCGGCGGGGAATCAGCCCGATGGAGGTTTCCATCCAACCTCCGCAGGAACATCCTGCGCCACCCTCGGGGATAAGAAGCATGCCCTGAGTAGGGATGGTGTTGAGCCAGCAACTGGGTCTGAGACGCATGAAGCGCGATACCGATCCCGTATCCTTATTCCAGAGGCCCAGCGGTGAGCTTCCCTCGCCGAGAATGCGGAACATGAGGGCGTTCTTGGTGGCGACCACGGTCGAGCAACCGCGACGCGGACCGTAGGCCTTGCCGAGAGGCTGCCCCGTCTTGAGATCGTGGATCTGCGGCGAGAAGTAGAGACGGTCCTCGGTGACAACTGGATGAGTGATGTGCACCCCGTGGTGGTCGGCAGCCCAGGGGCTTTCCGTTGACCATCTCAGGTCTCCGCCCTCTCCGTAGCTGTTGCAGCGGAAGGTTCCTTTTTTCTGGTAGGCGCCGCTCTCGTTGACCGTTCCCTCGGAGAGCACCGCGAGGTAGCCCTGAGAGGTGGCGATGCCATAGGCGGCTTGGATGAATCCGACCTTCTCGGTGAGGTGGGCTGGTTCTGGGCCGGGTTTTTCCCAGATGACCTTGCCGGTCTTTGCATCAAGGCACACCGCAGTCAGATCGAGCCAGAGCTTGCGGTCGGAGACTCGTGAGTTGGATTCGGCCGGTAGTTTCAGGGATCGGTTCTCAAGGAAGTAGATCTTGCCGTCATGGAGAGACAGGGTGGGATTCAGGATCAATCCGCGGCCGTAGGCCCAGATGCCCTTGGCGGTGGATTTGCGGTAGCCGAAGAGGCGGTTGCTGCACACCTGCGTAACGGCCACACCGACCTTGTCGTACCAGGCCTCACCACCCCAGAATTTGCGATAGGCTGAGTTTGCCCGGACGGCAGACCCCACGATGAGATCATCCTCCTGTGCCACGAAGCCCCAATCATGGGATTTGCGTTCCTTGGCGGGCAGCAGCAGGGCGTGACGCAGTTCTCCGGTCTTTGCATCGAGCATCCAGAGTCGGTCGCGGATGGCGAGATAGACATGCCCGTCGTCGACACACCAGTTGGAGCAGTCGTGGGCCACATTCAGGCGGCGCAGGGATGGGATTTCGTAGGACCAGAGCACTGCTCCGTTGAAGGCATTGAGGGCCACAAGGCGGTTCATGCCCTGGTGGAAGAGTCGGCCCTTGGCGGCAAGGGGAGCGGGCATGCGCGGTTGGCGATCGATGCCAAAGTCACCGCCTGGACGCCCGATCCACTGGACAGCCATGCCGGAAGTAGCGCTCACATCTCCGAGGGCCTCCCCGGTGTAGGCTGCGTTGCCGGCGGTGCCATACTGATGGGTCCAGTCCTTCGCCCCATCAAGTTCCCTGCGGCGGAAGATGGCAAGCGCACCCGCTTTTTCCCACCGTCCTTCCGCCTTTTGAAAGGTGGAACTGTTGCGTGGAGAGGCCAGAAGAAGCGCTCCGCCATCGGGACGCAGGAGGCGCAGGCATTCCTCGTCGGATACAGGTGGCGAATTCTTCTCGGAGAGAATCAGGTCGGCGAATCCGTCGGTCCAGGAGGTGCGTTCGGGATTGCCCAGGGACACGACCGATACGCGGTGACCCAGTATGCCCGCGGCGTGAAGGGTTTTGCGGACAGCGGCGAGGACGGTGGGATCGGAGTCGGCCGCGACGATGTGGAAGCGCGATTTGGCGGCCAGGGCAGCGGCGAGCGTTCCATCCTCGAGTCCGAGGATCAGGAGGTAGCCATTTTGCTCGGCGGCCACCTCGAGAGCTATGTCGCAAACCGTGCGGATGTCGGAGGAGAGATCAGCCGGAGCGACCACTGGAGCGGGGGAGAGATTGAAACGAGTATCGAAATCGAACATCTCGCTGAGGCGGGGCTTGCCGTTTTCCAGGAGCGCGATGCGATAGCGGTAGGTGGTTGCCGGCTTCAGTCCGGTCAGGGTTGCCTCAAAGCGGCCGTCCTGAACCTGCAGTTCCCGCTTCTCCTTGAGGGTCTTTTCCTTCCCCTCACCGTAGTAGAGAACGGCCCGCTGTGCGGTAGCCTGCCAGGAGATGGTTGCAGAATCCGGAGCTGGAAAGGCAACCCGGGGTTGCACCGAGAAGGTGGCAGGTTGCTGGTCATTCACTTCAATGTTGTCGATGACCCACCACCAGTCGTTGGTGCCCACTTTCCTCCACGAGATTTTCATCTTCTTCGCTCCGGCAGGGTTGCGCAGCGGCACCCGGACCGTTTCGCTGTAGGCCTTCGCGTTGCCCTCGGCGTCCAAACGAAGCACCTCGATTGCCTCTGCCCCGTCGTAGGATACCGTGATGGTGCCCACCTGGGCTACAGTCCGCCATCCGGAGTCAAACTTGAGGGTGAGGCTGCCGGCAGTTGCACCTGAAATATCAATCGATGGCGTGCTCAAGGTTGCGTCAAACGGGCGCCCACCCGCCACATCGTCAAACTCGTCACTGTCTGCCACCGCGATCACATTCGTTCCGAGCGCAAACTTGTCCCGGTCCTGGTCGGGGGCAGCCGCCGCCCAGGCGGCAGGGGTGGCAAAGGTCCACCCCGACCATTCGATCACCCCGCCCTTTCCGTGATCGGTGTTTCTGGTCATCGTCCATCCGGCCAGGGATTTGCCTGCCTGGGCGGTGGGCAGGTCGATCCAGTCCGTTCCATCTCCGTTGGGTTCGGAGGGAAACGGGAGCAGGCCTGGCTTGGTGGCAAGGGAGTCGAAGTCTTCGCTGAAATAAGTCGCGGACTGTGGAAACACCGCTTCGGCTTTTTCGGCAGCCTGACCCTGACCGGGTCCCAAAGCGGCAAAGAGGACGAAGGCTGTGACAGGAAGAAAGTTGCTCTGCATGAAACCGGAAATCGTTGGACCCTAACGTCGGGTCATATCGGGGGAAAGAAGAACCTTCTGGAGATTGTGCGAGGGCATGCGATATTCCCTCAATTGAGATCCGGTGTTTCTGCTGCCGGGCCGTGACCGAAGGATCTCGCTTTACTTCCCCGGTACGATTTTCCAGATCTCGCCGTTCTTTCCGGAAGGGCCCTTGCCGGTGTTGGTGAGGACGTAGACCTCACCGTCGTGGTCATATCCGAAACCCACGATCATGCGTGAGATCGGTCCCGCCGGCGTCTTGGATCCGGGGAGAACCTGCATGGACCAGGTCGTCTTATTTTCGCGAATGCCCCCGTAGAGTCCGTACTTACTGCCAGCCCAGCTCTGGGCCCAGTCGGCAAAGAGATAGACCCCATCGAGGGCGGGAAGGGCTTTGCCGCGGTAGACATGGCCACCGGTCACACTGATTCCGTAGCCGGGAGCTTTCCCGAAGCCGTCGTGATGTGGGTAGGCGATAATCGGAGCGATATAGCCCTTGGGTGCGGCCGCAACCTTCAGGGTGGCGGGTTCACTTGGTTTCTGCTGGTCGAAGGCAGCGTATCCCTCATAGCGGGGCCAACCGAAGTTGCCGGCGGAAAGCAGATTGATCTCCTCAAAGCGGTTCTGGCCCACGTCGGCCACGATGATGTCGCCGTTCTTGGAATCCACCGTGATGCCCCAGGGGTTGCGGATGCCCCAGGCATAAATTTCCTTCAGTCCACCATCCCTGCTCTTGAAGGGATTGCCGTCG
>JAAZXD010000268.1 GCA_014240355.1 Roseibacillus sp.
GGTATCCTTAACTGCGAAATGATGCGCCGCACCCGGGCCTACGCCATTCTGGCCATCTTCGTCATTGCCGCCCTCATCACTCCCACCCCGGACGCCTTTACCCTCTGCCTCCTCGCAGGTCCCATGGTGATACTCTACGAGATCTGTATCTGGCTGGCCTACTTCCTGGAACGCAAGACCTCCCGCCTTGAGGCTGAGGAAGAGAAGGAACGCATGGAACGCCTCCTTGAGATTAGGAAACGCAAGGAAGAACTCGGCCTTGCCGACGATGACGAGAACGATGGAGACGATGACGACGATCCCCATGACCCCCACGAACCGGATGACCCCCACGAACCGGACGAGGGCAATGATCAGGGATTCAGCGGGGACGGTGAGAACGAACACGATCCCTATCACGACGAGCACGGCCACGGGACCGAGCACGACCATGAGGCGGAGGACTACCACTATCATACGGACGACGACTCCTTCCGTGCGGACCAGCATGAGGAAGGAGATCTCGGCTTCGGGGACGACGGCCACACCGGCGAGGAACCGGAGGATCAATCCGGGGAGAGCGACTCCCCGCCTGCTCACGACCGGGAGCAGCAGGGCTTCGACTTCCACGAAGAGGTCGACCCGGCCGACACCGGGGAGGAGCGGGAGAAAGAAGAGGAACATCTCGATCCCCAGCATCCCCCCGAGGAGATTCCGGACGAAGAGAGATACCGCGAACGGGACGATCCGGATAATCGCGACCAGGATTAGGCCCGGGCGACAAGTGACCTTCCCCTCCGGGATCCCCTTCCACCGCCTTCAATGGCCCACTGCGCTCTCGTTCCTCGAGAATCCAAATGGTCGGGACGACTGGATTCGAACCAGCGACCTCCTCACCCCCAGTGAGGCGCGCTACCAAGCTGCGCCACGTCCCGATGTTGGCTAATTTGGATGGGGCCAAGAGCCGCGCGCTGTGTAACCTGCCGCATTCGGCATTGGCAAGCCGCGATTTTCCTGCCATGTCCACCCGTTCATCATGGAAGCCACCAAGGTCGCCATCCTGGGCGCCAGCGGCTACACCGGGATGGAGCTCGTCAGGCTCCTTCTGGGCCATCCCGCAGCGCAGATCACCGCCGCCACGTCCCGCAGCAATGCCGGAAGACGGATCGAGGAGGTATTCCCCAGGTTTTCCCAACTCCCGGGCAGCCAACTTCCCTTCATCGAACCCGATATGGAGGCGGTGGTGGCGAGCGGTGCTACGGTTGCCTTTCTTGCCCTCCCTCATGGAGCAGCTGCGCAATATGCCACCGAATTACTCGAAAAGGGCCTGCGCGTGATCGACCTGAGCGCCGACTTCAGACTGCGTGAAGCAGCCACATACGAGGACTTTTACGGCGAAACGCACCCGGCGCCGGACCTCCTCACAACGGCGGTCTACGGACTGCCCGAAGTCCATGGGGAGGCCATTGCCGCCGCCCGCCTGGTGGCTTCTCCCGGTTGCTATCCCACCTCCATCCTGCTCCCCCTCATCCCGCTCCTGCGCGAGGGGTTGATTGACCCCGCCACCATCGTGGCGAACTCCCTGAGCGGAGTGAGCGGTGCCGGACGCAAGGCCGACCCCGCCCTCCTTTTCGTGGAGTGCAACGAAAGCATGCGCGCCTACGGCCTTCCCAGGCACCGCCACCTGTCCGAGATCGAACAGGAGCTTTCCACCGCCGCCGGAAAGAGTGTCACCATCACCTTCGTCCCCCATCTCATCCCTGTGAACAACGGGATCTGCACCACCACCACCGCGATGCTGGAGGGAGACCTCGCAAGCGTGGAACACGCCCTCCGTTCCACTTATGAAAACAGTTCTTTCGTTCGCTTGCTCGGAACAGGGGCCTGCCCTGATACTAAGAATGTGACCCACACGAATTTCATCGACATCGGCTGGCAACACGATGAACGCACTGGCCGGCTTCTCTTGCTGAGTGCGGAAGACAACCTTGGAAAGGGAGCGGCGGGTCAGGCCGTGCAAAGTTTTAATATCATGACCGGATTGCCGGATATGACGGGCCTGGGAACAGTTTAAGGAGAAAGGAACGAACGGTTGGCGATGGCCTTCAAGAAAGTGAAAGGCGGCGTGTGCTCCCCGATCGGATTTTCGGGCGGCGCGGCAAGCTGCGGGATCAAGGATCCGGGAAATCCGCGCCTCGACCTCGCTCTCATTTACTCCAAACACCCCTGCGTCTCGGCCGGAACATTCACCTCCAACCGGGTAAAGGCTGCACCGGTAAAGGTCACCCAGGCTCACCTCCGCACCCGTGAGCTACGGGCCATCGTGGCCAACAGCGGCAACGCCAATGCCTGCACCGGGGTCCCGGGAATTGAGGACGCCCGGACCATGGCCAAGGCGGTGGCCACCACCCTGGACCTCCGGCAGCGCGAAGTGGGCGTATGCTCTACCGGAGTGATCGGCCTGCCGCTGCCAATGGACCGGATGAAGACGGGACTGGCCGGACTGGCGGATCACCTCAGCGCCAGGGGAGGCTCCAAGGTGGCCAGGGCCATCATGACGAGCGACACCACCGTGAAGGAGATCGCCATCAGCGCCACCGTGGGCGGAAGGAAGGTGCGCATCGGCGCCTGTGCCAAGGGGGCCGGCATGATCTGCCCGAGCATGGCCACCATGCTCTGCTTCGTCACCACGGATGCCAACATCAGCAAGGCCTGCCTGCAGAAGACTCTCCTGGAAGCGGTGGAGGGATCCTTCAACCGCATCTGTATTGACGGTGACATGAGCACCAACGACACGGTCCTGCTACTGGCCAACGGACAATCCGGAGGCAAGCCCATCGCCCGTGGCAGCAAGGCCTGCCGCGAATTCAGCGAAGCCCTCCAGCATGTGCTCCTGGAACTTGCCAAGGCCTGCGTGCGCGACGGCGAACGCGTAAGCAAATTCGTCACCCTCGAAGTAGTCGGCGCATCCGTTTATCACGACGCCAAGAAGGTCGCGGAAGCGATTGCCAAGTCGGCTCTCGTCAAGTCGTCCTGGAACGGCGACGACCCGAACTGGGGCCGCATCATCCACGCCATCGGTTACTCCAGGGCCCGCATCCGGGAAGAACTCATCGACATTTCCTATGATGGCAAACCGGCCTGCGAAGGTGGCCTGATGGCCAGGACTCCCATCAGGACCCTGCGGGACATTGCGGCCAAAAACAGCTTCACCATCACGGTGAACCTCCATCTTGGCAAGGCCGACTATACCATCTATACCAGCGATATTTCCCCGGAGTACATCGATTTCAATCGCAGCGAGTACTCTTACTGGAAGAATGCAGGAGTAGCTTAGCACCCCATCTCCGGACGGATTCCGCTTCACTCGCCCGGGAGCCGGCTATGCTGGACGAACGGCACAGAATCCATCCTTCCAGCTCACCCTGACCTCCACCCCGTAGCAGGCACTCAGTTGCTCCGGGGTGAGAATCTGGCGCTTCCTTCCATCGGCCAGGATCCGCCCCTTCTTCATCAGGACCACCCGGTCGATCTCGGGAGGAATTTCGCGCACATCGTGGGTGACGAGCATGACTCCCGTCCCGTTCCGCATGAGTGCGCGCACCACCTCAATCAGATCCCAGGCCCCGGGAAGATCCAGGGAGGTGGTGGGCTCGTCGAAAATGAGCATCTCGGGTTCGTGCACGAGGGACCGGGCCAGGAGGAACCGGCGGCGTTCACCGGAAGAGAGATCGCCATAGTCCCGCCACATCAGTTCGTGCACGCCCGCCGCCTTCATGGCCCTCCAGGCCCTGCGCTTCTCCGCCGCCGTGAACGTCTGGCCCCGCGTGATCCCGTAGGTCCCGTGCAATCCGGTGAGCACCACGTCGCTGGCCAGTTCGTCGTCGGCAAAGAGGCCATGCTGCTCCGGAGTGACCACCCCGATGTGCTCGCGCAGATCGTAAAGCGACCAGTAGTCCTCTCCGAAAAGCCGCGAACTGCCCTGGTCCGCAACAGGATGAATATCCCCCGAGATCAGCGCCAGAAGCGTACTCTTGCCCGCACCGTTGGGGCCGAGGACAGCAACCTTCTCCCCGGTTTCGATCCGCAGGGAGAGCCCGTCAAAGACCTTGTTGTCACCACGCCACACCGTGACGTTCTCCAGCTCAAGCACAGGCGAACCCACCGCATGACCTCCTGCCCAGTTCACCAACCATGTTTCTTCTCATCATTCCACCTCTGGACTAGCTTTATGGTGAATGGCCGGACCCAGGCAACCGCAAAGCGTCCCGGAGGCTCTTTGCCGAGCTCTTCTTCACCTGCCTCCGTGAATGATGGCCCCGGTGAAACCGGGCTTCATTCCGGCCCAGGCGCACTCTACCGGTTCCCCACCCGCTCCGAGATGCGGTGGAACTCACGCGCTGCAAACCTCAATACCAGGTCCTCCAGGGCCTTATTCTTCAGGCGCGAAATCGACTCCACGCTGAATCCCTGCGCCACCAGCTGCCTGGCAATGTGCGGTTTGATGCCCCGGGCACGGAGATAGAAGATCTCACC
The DNA here is from genome assembly GCA_014240355.1 of Roseibacillus sp. Taxonomy (GTDB): domain Bacteria; phylum Verrucomicrobiota; class Verrucomicrobiia; order Verrucomicrobiales; family Akkermansiaceae; genus Roseibacillus_B. The sequence continues at coordinate 4,516 of JAAZXD010000268.1, forward strand.
TTCATCTATCATGGTCGAAGTGCTCCCGTGGGAGCACTTCACCTGGTCCGCGTTAATCTCCAGCCCGGGCATGGAATTTGCCTCTGCCGCCTCACTCA
>JAAZXD010000269.1 GCA_014240355.1 Roseibacillus sp.
CCAGCGCAGTAGACGATCACCTCGCGGTCGCGATCGGGCACCAGGTCCTCGATCTTGATCTCGAGGAAGCCACGCGGGATCCAGTCCGCGTGGGGGATGAAGCCTTGCTCGTACTCGTCGCGCTCACGCACATCGAGTAGAATTCCACCGAATCCCTTCTGCAGAAGCCCGCGGCCGGTCTCGACGCTGATCTCCTTCAACGCGCTCCCACTCGCTTCTGGTTTCTCATAGTCGACGGGTTCGGTGATTGTGGCGCTTTCTCCGCACAGCGCGCAGGATGGATCCGACTTGAGGACAATTTCCCGCATACGAGCATCGGTGGCGTCGTAATGCAGCATTCGACCGGCCAGACTGGTGCCATGCCCTGTGAGGATCTTCAGCGCTTCCATGGCCTGTAGGGTCCCGATCACGCCGGGAAGAGCGCCCAATACGCCCGCTTCTTCTCAGGTCGGAACCGTGCCGACTGGTGGGGGTTCCGGAAGAAGGCAACGATAGCAGGGGGAGGGGAGACGTGGATCGAAGACGCTGAGCTGCCCCTCAAACTGATGGATCGCGCCAGCCACCAGAGGCTTGCCGAGGAGCCAGGAGGAGTCCGCTACCAGAAAGCGGGTTGGGAAATTGTCGGAGCCGTCAACCACCACATCGTAGCGGCTGATCAAATCCATTGCGTTGCCAGCGTCGAGTCTCTGCTGGTATGCCTCAACGGAAATATCGGAATTCAGGCCCGAGAGACGTGCTCGCGCACTTTCGGTCTTGGTCGCGCCCACCCTGCTTTCATCGTGGAGGATTTGCCGCTGCAAATTGGAGAAATCGACTGTATCGTCGTCCACGATGCCGAGGCGGCCCGTCCCTGCTGCAGCGAGATAAAGGGCTGCCGGTGATCCGAGTCCGCCTGCGCCGATGCAGAGCACGGAGGAATTGCGCAGGGCAAGTTGGCCCTCCGGTCCGAAGGAGGGGAGGGAAAAGTGGCGCTCGTAACGAGCCTCTTCACGGTCGGAGAACATCTGAACGTCTATTCAGGTCCATGGTTGACTTGATTTCTCTTCACGGCAAGCGTCAGGTATCCTATCCCGGTTTCGTCATGTCTGAAGTCCAGTCCACCTTTCGCCTTCAGGCCGGTGATCCTGCCCCCGCCTTCGAATTGCCGGAACCGAACGGTCAGGTTCACACCCTCGAAGGGTTGCGGGGTGAAGAGGGGACTCTGGTGATCTTTGCCTGCAACCATTGCCCGTTTGTCGTTCATCTGGCGGATGCGGTGGGGCGACTGGCGGAGGAAATTGCGGCTGCGGGTGTCAACACGGTGGCGATCATGGCCAACGACGTGGAGAAATATCCCGCCGACCATCCGGACAGGATGGGGCCGTTCGCGGCGGAGTCGGGGTGGGCTTTTCCCTACCTCTACGACGAGAGCCAGGAGGTGGCAAAGGAGTGGTCGGCCGCCTGCACTCCCGATTTCTTCCTGCTGGATGGCGAGGGACACCTGTTCTACGCGGGGCAGTTTGACTCCTCCCGTCCTGGAGACGGTGTGGAGGCAACCGGGGCAGACCTGAGGGCGGCAGTGAATGCATTATTGAACGATGGTGAAGCACCCGGGGGATCCTCTCCCAGCAGCGGATGCAACATCAAATGGAAGGCGGGCAACGAGCCGCCCTACTTTGGCTGACATCAAGGAATCAGGGCTTGCCGACCAACAGACAATTTACCGAAACCTCATGATGGAAGGAACGATGGACGACCTGATTGCCCAGCTTGAATGCGGGCGCGAACTGGACTCTCACCACATCAGGGTCACGGTCGAGTTTCTCTTGGATGAAGACGCCGACCCCGGACAGAAAGCCTGCTTCCTTGAAGCGCTGGCACGGAAAGGAGAAACCGCCCCGGAGATTGCCCGGTTTGTCAGCGAGTTGCTCGACCGGGCGATAGATCCGGAGGTCGGACTGCTCGGACTGGAGGCACCGTCAATCGATGTGTGTGGAACAGGTGGAGACAAGCTGAACCTCTTTAATGTTTCCACTACTTCGATGTTTGTGATTGCCGCCGGGGGCGTAACGGTTCTCAAGCACGGAAACCGGGGGATCACCTCAAAGAGCGGGGGTGCCGATGTCCTGGAAGCCCTGGGCATCCGCATCGATCTGCCTCCCGAGGGGTTCCGGGAATGCCTCAGAAGGGCCGGGGTGGGTTTTCTATTCGCACCTCTCTATCACCCGGCCTTCAAGGCTATCATGCCGGTCCGCAAGATTCTGGCCGAGAAGGGAGTGCGGACCATCTTCAATTTGATCGGCCCACTCCTCAATCCCGCCCGCCCCAGTTGTCAACTCGTGCGGGTATTCAATCCCGGCCTGCCTCCCGTCTACGCAGATATTATGCAGCGCCTGGGACGTGAATCAGCCTGGGCAGTGCATGGAACTACGGGCGACGGGCGATCGGTTGATGAATTGAGCACCATGGGGCCGACTCAAATTTGCAGATCAGGAACGAGGAAGGAACACGTTGAGGAGGAAGTCCGGCCACAGGATTTCTCCCTCGTTGAAGCCGTGGTGGCGGATCTGCAGGGCGGGGATGCTGGCGAGAACGCTGCTATTCTCACCGGCATCCTCGACGGAAGCGAAACCGGACCCAAGCTCGACATGGTTCTTCTCAACGCGGGAGCAGGTCTGGCCTGTGGCGGCATCACGAAAGATCTGGGTGCCGGGGTTACGCAGGCACGGGAACTGATCGCTTCGGGTGCCGCCCTTGATCGGTTGCGGTTGCTGCAGGAAGCGGGTGGATAAATGCCGGGCGATGCCCGCTGCCTTTAAGGGGGAGAGCTCGTCCCTAGCGGAAGTTGCTCCGGAATCGGGAGAGTTTGCCCTCTCAGTTGGGCATAAGGGATTTTTCAGTCTGCGCGTCAATGACGTCGTAGCGCTCACGGTGAAGGCCGGGGTCACTGCGGAAGATGAGGCGACCGTTGTGACTGCGTTCCAGCTCCATGAGAATACTGGCGTCTTCACTCCTGAAGCGGTTCAGGACATCGGGGTTAACCACCACGATGATATCTCCAACTTCGTCCCGGTGTGTTGACAGCAAGGTGTTGAGCTTCCTCTGGATCTCCACGCTCATGGTCATGGTGGTTTTCACCTTGCCGCGTCCCGCGCAGTAGGGACAGGGCTCCAGGAGGGTCTCTCGCAGGCTTTCGTTGAGGCGCTGACGGGTCATTTCCATGAGACCCACTGCCGAAATCTGGAGAACCTGAGTCTTGGCGCGGTCCCGGCGGAGCCGGTCCTTCATTGCACGGTAGACCGCCTGCTGGTCCCGCCGGTGCCGCATGTCGATAAAATCGATCACCACCAGTCCTCCGATGTTGCGCAGCCGGAGTTGGCGTGCAGTCTCATAAGCGGCCTCGACGTTGGTATCCAGGATCATCTTGTCGACGTCCCTGGACCCGCGGTTACGCCCCGTGTTCACATCGATCGAAATCAAGGCCTCCGTCTCGTCAATCACAATATAACCGCCACAGGGTAACCAGACCTGGCGGTGGAAGGCTTCGTCGATCTGCTTCTGCACTCCGAGTTGATCGAAGAGGGGTTGCTGGGTCGGCAGATGGTGAACCTGGCGCTTTGCCCGGCGTGAAATCTTTTCCGCGATCTGCTTGATTTCTTCGGTGGTCTCCTGGTTATCGCACACGACCTGGTCAATTTCCTCGGTCAGGAGATCACGGGCGGTCCTTTCAATGAGTTTTGGTTCCTCAAAGATTCGCACCGGGGCCGGGGTGTTGTCCCGGATCTCTTCCACTTCTTCCCATTGCTCCAGGAGCATCGCCAGATCGCGAATGAAGTGACGAGCCCGTTTCCCTATGGCCACCGTCCGCATGATGATCCCCATCCCTTCCGGAACAGCCATCCGCTGCATGATGCGGCGGAGCCGGGTGCGTTCCTGGGGGTCCTCGATCTTGCGGGAGATACCGAACTGGTCGGCAAAAGGAGTAAGAACCAGATAACGGCCGGGGAGAGAAACGTTGGTGGTGACCCGTGGCCCCTTGTTTCCGATAGGCCCCTTGGAAACCTGGATCACCAGTTCCGAGCCCACCGGGTAGAGGTTCGGGATGTCCTTGGAAGTGATTTTCTTGGGCCCACCCTTCTTCTTGGAGCGCCCCTGCCGGTGGATCTCCTCCAAGCCGTTGTCGAGTGCCGCGGGAATGGCATCCCAGAAGTGGAGGAAGGCATTCTTCTCCATGCCAATGTCGACGAACATCGCCTTCAGGCCCTGTTCGATGTTCTTGATCCGCCCCTTGAAAATGCTTCCGACGATGTTCACATCGCCCTCGCGCTCGATCTCGTATTCTTCAAGCACTCCGTCTTCGAGAAGGGCCACCCGGCGCTCGAGTTTTTCAGCATTGACGACAATGGTGTTACCCTTCCGCGCATCGATGTTCCCGATTCGGAGGGCCTGCCTGATTTTGTTCAACATGGTCTGGAAATGATTTGGAGGTTGTCTTTGAGCCGGTGAATGCCCCCATGATCATCAGTTCGATCAGGGTGGGTTTTGCCGGTTCGGAGAGGTTCCCGAGTCTGCGTCGGGCGTGATGGAAGGGAGGGGGATTGCGCGGGGTC
>JAAZXD010000026.1:0-9170 GCA_014240355.1 Roseibacillus sp.
GCAGAGTGTGCGGCGACGGGTAGCGCATGAGCGAATTGACCCGGAGAATATTCTGCTGGGACGAGCCAACCTGCGCCGTCTGGAAGCAGAAGCCATCCGCGATGCCCTCCTGGCGGTGAGCGGGAAGATCAATCTCACCCTGGGCGGCCCTCCCAGTCCGGTCACCGCCAACGGGGAGGGGAAGGCGGTGCTGGGCGGTGACAAGAATCGCCGCAGTGCCTTCGTGGAGGTGCAGCGACGCCTGCCGCTCAATATGCTGGAGACCTTTGATCAACCGGTCATGACGCCAAACTGCAATCATCGACGACAGACCACGGTAGCGACCCAGGCGCTCTGGTTCCTCAATGATGCGGAGGTGCTTGATCATGCCGATGCCCTGGCCCGGGCCCTGATGAAGGAATCGGGTTTCAGTTCGGTGCGCCTGGGGAAACTCTACCTGCGGCTTTTTGCCGAGGCCCCGACTCCGTCTGAACTCCAGGACTGTGAGGAATACCTCGCCAGCCAGCGGGAGCAGTTTACCAAGGCGGATCCAAAGTCTGATGCCGAGCATCGCGCGCTGGCTTCCCTGTGCCAGGTGCTGTTAGCATCCAACCGATTTCTCTATGTCGACTGATTCCTCCAATCTCGGCCGTCGCAGGTGGCTTGGTCTTTCGTCCTTCAGCCTGGCGGGGGTAGCGGCGCCCTGGCTTCTGAAGGAGGACGGCCTGCTGGCTGCGGATGTCGACGCGGCCCTGGAGAAGCCGGAACTGGAGTCGGTCATTCACGATCTCCTGCCCAAGGTTCCACCGAGGGAATCCAGAGCCCAGGCCATGATCTCGATGTGGATGTATGGCGGTCCGAGCCAGATCGATCTCTTCGATCCCAAGCCCGAACTGGTCAAGCGCCATGGGGAGACCTTCAAGGGAAAGCTCAAGTGGGATAACGCGGCGCAGGCCAGCCGCGAGATCATGGCGCCGCTCTGGAAATTCAACACCTACGGGCAGTGTGGCATGGAGTTGTCCGAGAAGCTCCCCTTCCTGGGCTCGATTGCGGACGAGATCACGCTCATCCGCTCAATGCAGACCGGATCCAATAATCATGTGCCCTCCACCCGTTCGATGACGACGGGGAAACCCGTGAATGGACGCCCGGTGCTGGGGAGCTGGCTCATCCAGGCCCTCGGCAGTGCCTCGCAGGACCTTCCGGCCTTCGTGGCTCTCACCGACCCGCGGGGCCTCCCCCAGCAGGGCAACGAGAACTGGAGCCAGGGCAAGTTGCCTTCCATCTATCAGGGGGCCATGGTGCGCTCCTCTGAGCCGCGTATCTTCAACCTGGACTCCCCGAAACACCTGCGCGGCGATACCCGTGCGGCGCAGCTTGATCTTCTGCAGAAGTTCAATCGTGAACATGCCGACCGGCATCCGGGGGAGAACGAACTGGAAGCCCGCCTGGCGAGTTACGGCCTGGCGGCCCGCATGCAGGGAGCCGCCCGTGAGGCCTTTGATATTTCCCGCGAATCGGAAGAGACCAGGCGGATGTACGGAATCGACCAGGAAAAGACGCGCAACTACGGCACGCGCTGCCTGATCGCGCGGCGCCTGGTGGAACGGGGAGTACGCTTCGTGCAGATCTTCGCCGCAGGACAGAACTGGGATCACCATGGGTCGATTAAGACGGCGCTCCCGGATCGCTGTGCGGAGGTGGACAAGCCCGCTGCTGCGCTGGTGAGGGATCTCCAGCAGCGAGGTTTGCTGGACAGTACGATCGTGCACTGGGGTGGTGAGATGGGCCGTCTTCCCGTGATTCAGTTTCGGAGTGGCGCGAGTAACCGGGATGCGGTCGGACGGGACCACAACACCTACGGATTCACCCAGTGGGTGGCAGGTGGCGGATTCCGGAAGGGATACATTCACGGGGAAACAGATGAATTCTCCCACTATGCGGTGAAGGATGTCGTCCACCATTATGACTGGCTGGCCACCGTTCTTCATCAGTTTGGCCTGGATCACCGGGCATTGAGATTCCGGAGTGGGCCGGGTGAGATCCGCTTGGTGGAGGAAGAACACGCCCGGGTTGTGCGTGAGTTACTTGGGTAAGGGGCTGCTGCGGTGGAGTGCATTTGGCCTTTGGGTGCAGCGGGATCGCGGAGAAGTGAAGGCCTGGGACTTGCGGGTCTTCACAGATGACGAAATCCGGGGTATTCAGGAACAGTCATGCCGCAGCTGACTCACTCCGAACTTCTGGAACTAGCACGGTGGAATACGCCGACCATCTACAATGGCTGGGAGCAGATCACTTCCTGTGATGCCGGGGCAGAGGGATTTAATCTGGAGGAATGCTGTGATTTCATGCCGCAGATGGGGCCGATGGTCGGTTACGCAGTCACCCTGAAGATTGAACCGAGTGTGAAAGAGCACAAGACGGTTGAAACAGCCTGGGCGGACTACCGCGAATACATCGCTTCCCTGCCGGGACCGAAGATCGCCGTGATCGAGGATCTCGACAAACCACGGGTGATCGGATCGTTCTGGGGCGAGGTGAACAGTAACACGCATCGTGCCCTGGGGTGTGTGGGCACAATCACGGATGGTGCCATTCGCGATGTGGATGAGATGTGCAATGCAGGGTTCAAGGCCCTGGCGCAGAGGCTCTGTGTAGGCCATGCCCATGTGGTGCCGGTGGAGTGGAACGTTCCGGTGGAGGTCTTTGGAACAGGAGTTGGGCCGGGGCAGTTGATCCATGCCGACAAGCACGGGTTTCTGGCAATTCCGGAAGAGGACCAGGCACAGTTGCTGGAGGCAGCGCGTTTCATGGACAGCAATGAGTGCGAGACCGTGATTGCGGCTGCGCGTTCAGTCCAGGGGTTGGCTACCGGGGACATTCTCAAGCAGGTGAACGAAGCCGGAACGGAATTTGCCCGCCGGGCGAGGGAGCGATATGGGAAGGATGGGGAGTGGTGAGGCCGGAAGCGAGCTGTTCTAAAAGGATCGTGTGATCGAGGAAGTGGGCTTGGCGCTTGAAAAGCGCCGCCACGCGGGGTCCAATCGGCTGTTGCCCATGAGACTACCCATCGCTGCCTTAGTGTTCCTGCTTTCCGGATCCGGACTCTCGCCTGTTCTGGCCGAGGAATTGACCTCCGAGCAGGTCGAGTTCTTTGAGAAAAAGATCCGTCCGGTCCTGGCGGAAAACTGCTACGAATGCCATAACAGCATCGACAAGAAAAAGGGGGATCTGGCTCTTGATTGGAGGCAGCCCATCGTGAAGTCCGAGGTCATTGTCCCGGGCAAACCGGAGGAGAGTCCTCTCATAAAGGCGATCAGGCATGAGGAGGATTACGAGCCCATGCCCTCGAAGCGCCCCAAGTTGGCCAAGCTGATCATCAAGAACTTCGAGGACTGGATCAGGATGGGCGCACCCGATCCTCGTGCGAGCAAGCCGACCAAGGAAGAACTGGCGAACCAGGTGGAATGGGAAGCTGTGCGTGACAAGCGGGCGGAGTGGTGGTCGTTCCGCCCGATCGTCAGGAAAGCGCCTCCGGAGGCGGATGCAGCAGGGTGGAATAAGACAGCCATTGACCGCTTTATCCATGCCGGTCTGCGGAAGAATGGCCTGGAGCCGCAGAAGGTGGCTGAACCGGGTGCCCTGGTGCGGCGCCTGTACCTGATCCTGACAGGACTTCCTCCCAAGCCGGCGGAGGTGGACGCCTTTGTCAAGAATCCCAGTGAGGACGCCTACGAGAAGATGGTTGATCGCCTGCTCTCCTCCGGAGCCTATGGAGAACGCTGGGGTCGCTACTGGCTTGACTGGTTTCGTTATGCGGAGTCCTACGGAAGTGAGGGAGACCCGAATATTCCCTACGCCGGGCGCTACCGGGATTATGTGATCCGGGCTCTCAACCAGGATGTGCCATATGACCAGTTGCTACGGGAGGCCGTGGCGGGGGACCTGCTGGAGAAGCCCCGTGTCAATGAGGAGGAGGGGCTCAATGAGAGTGCGATCGGTCCCGCTCATTTCCGCATGGTGCCGCATGGCTTCGGGGTTACTGATGCCTACGACGAGCAGATCACTTTTACGGATAACGCAGTTGATGTGCTGACAAAGTCTACGATGGGCCTGACAGTGTCCTGTGCGCGTTGCCATAACCACAAGTTTGATCCGATCAGCCAGGAGGATTACTACAAGTTCTACGGGATGGTGGTGAGCAGTCGACCGGCCATCGTGAATGTGGATTCCCCTGAACTGAAGGATCTGCACAGAAAGGAACTGCTTGATCTTAAGGATCAGATCCGGGATTCCCTGGGGGCGTTCTGGCTGGAACAGGTGGATTCCGCGATGGGGAAGCTGGGGAGCGATAAGCTGGACAAGATCCCGGAAACCGATCCCCTGGCAGGGTGGGCCAGGTTGCGGGACAGGGAACCGAAGGAGCTGGCAGGGGAACTGGCAGCGATGCGAAAACGTCATGAAGAAGGCATGGCCCATAATGAAGAGGTGAAGAGCAAGGCCACCTTCTATGCTGATCTCCGGGAGCAGGCCGGTTATGACCGGTGGTTCAAGAGCGGGAATGGGCTGGGTGACACGGTCAGTCCCGCGGGATCGTTCGTGGTGGCTCCGGAAGGCGGGCGGGCGCTGAAGGCGATCTACCCGGCCGGGGCTTATTCTCATATGCTCTCGGACAAGCACAGTGCCACCCTGAGCTCGGTTTTCCACCTCGCCAAGGGAGGGCGCAATTCCATTCGGGCGATGGGGGAGGGCTCGATTGCCCGTTTTACCCTGCGGAGCTATCCTCTCTCTCACGGGGGACTTCATCCCACTCCGGGACTACGGCCCCAGGTGAGCTGGATCAATCTCAACAAGTACAAGTACTGGAATGGAGAGAAGGGTTACTATCAGGTCAACACCTCGTCGGATTCCACGTTCCGGAATGGAGGGAACGCCCGTTCGTGGTTCGGGGTCTTCGAAGTGTATGCGGGAGACGAGGCGATGCGGGAACTGGGTGCGCCGGTGGTGGCGTTGCCGGGCGACCTGAGTTCAATCAAGGACCGCAAGTCGCTGGAGGAATTCTATCGTCGGTCACTGGTGAAAGCGCTGACCGACTGGCGGGGCAGGAAGATGAGCGATGCGCAGGCCCTCCTGCTGAACGCAATGGTGAGCCGAGGTTTTTTGCCCAGTGAAGTGGCTGGGCTTCCGGAGAACCTGAAACCTCTGGTGGAGAAATATCGCAGTCTGGAAGCGGAAATCCGGAATCCGGTCCGGGTGCCTGGAGTGATGAATGGGGAGGCGTGGGACCAACCCCTTCTGGACCGCGGCGATTACAAGAAGGAGAAGGATCCGGTAGAGCGAGGCTTTCTGGAAGTGTTCGGGGGGCGGACTTATACCAAGACCGGGAGCGGGCGCCGGGAGTTGGCGGAGGACATTGTGGGGAAGAATAACACCCTAACCACCCGCGTCATTGTGAATCGGCTCTGGCACCATGTCTTCGGACGGGGACTAGTTGCATCCGCGGACAATTTCGGACGGCTGGGGAGCAAGCCCACCCATCTCGGCCTCCTCGACTACCTGGCCTCGGATTTTGGTGAGAACGGGTGGTCGATGAAGCGAACGATCCGCCAACTGGTCATGAGCCGGGCTTTCCGCTCTGCCAGCATGGTGCCGGGGCCGAACAGGGGAAAGGATGATGCCAATCTTCAGCTGGCCTATTACACCCCGAGGCGTCTCGATGCGGAAGCGCTCCTGGATACCATCCGTTTTGTGGCCGCCAATGAAGCGAGCCAGCGTGCTGTCTACACCAACCAGAAACGCAACGGGCTCAACCGGTTTCTCACGGCGTTTAACTACCCGATCCCCACGAGCACGGTGGGAGTGCGCAATGTGACCAATGTGCCAGCCCAGGCGCTGCTGTTGATGAATGGTGATATTACCAGGAGGGCGGCCCAGCAGTGGAGCGAGCGGGTGAAAGGAGATCCGGGATTGAAAACTGATCGCGAGAGGATCCAGAGTTTCTTCATACAGGCTTATTCGCGGCCGGCCAGTGAGGAGGAGGTCGAGGCCTGTCTGAAATATCTTTCGGGCAAGGCGAGCGATGAGTTGCCCAGACTAATCAAGGAGCAGGAGGCAATGAGCCGGGAACTGGCCACGCTGAGGGAGAACCGGGAGAAAGCCATTGCCCCGGTTCGGGACGCGCTGCAGGCCGAAGTTGATGTCCGCAATGAAGCGCAGAAGAAGAAGGGAGAGGTGAAGGTTGATCTCAAGCCTCTCGCGCGCTGGGACTTTGACGGTAATGCGAGGGACGCGGTGGGAGGAATGCACGGCGAGACCAAGGGGGCAGCCAAGGTGCTTGACGGGGCTCTCTTCCTGCGAGGTGGTGGGTTGTGGACCAAGCCTTTAACGAAGGACCTGCGGGAGTTCACGCTGGAGGTCCAGGTCCAACTGGACAATGGGAGCCAGTCTGGGGGAGGAGCGATGATCCTGCAGCGGAGCGATGGCAAGGTCTTTGATGGAGCGGTCTATGCGGAAGTGAAGCCCCATACCTGGTTGACGGGGAGTGATCGTCATGAACGCACCGCGCCCTTCGGAGGGCCTGAAGACAAGGAGGCCGACAGGCGTCCAGTGCGGATGGTGATGGTTTACAAGGCCGATGGCACCACGATTGCCTATCGGGACGGCAAGCCCTATGGCAAACCGATCAAGAGGGGCAGGATCGAATACAAGAAGGGACGAGCACAGGTTGTTTTCGGGGTGCGCTATGGATTGGTTCCCGGCGGTGGAGGGCGGGCCCTGACCGGGCGTATCTTTGAGGCCCGGCTTTATGACCGGGTCCTCACCCCCGAGGAAGTGGCCGCGGCCTCGTCGGGGATGTTGCTGGAGGTTGTGACCGAGGAGTTGCTGGCCAAGGCGCTGGATCCGGGCCAGAAGAAGTCCCTGAACCAGTTCGACTCCAGGATCGCAACTCTGGAGAAGCAAGTCATGAAGATCGATCACGATATCAAGATCCGGCAGGAAGCGCAAAACGCCGGCGGGGATCCATATTTCAAGATTGCCCACGCTCTGTTAAACTCCAAGGAACTGATTTATGTCTACTGATCCCAGCCTCCACTCCTTTGACCCGGTCCGTCCGATCCTGTCCGCGGACCGCCGCGAATTTCTCAAGCTGACTTCCAGTGGGGTGAGCGCCCTCGCGCTCTCGAGCCTGATCAACAAGGGGTCGGCTGCTCAGGTGGGGGCGGCAGAGCCGCAGTTGCATCATGAGCAGAAGGCCAAGTCGGTGATCCTGTTCTACATGTCGGGGGGGGTGTCCCACGTGGATTCCTTCGATCCGAAGCCGAAGCTCAAGGAAATGCACGGTAAGCCCCTGCCGATGACGATCGAGCGGACGCAGTTCGATGCCAATGGCAATATCATGGCCTCTCCGTGGGAAGCGAAGAAGTGGGGGCAGTCAGGCCTGGAAATGACCGACATGTTTCCCGCGATTGCGGAGTGTGCGGATGACCTCGCCATCGTGCGCTCCATGACAGCCAAGTTCAGTGAGCACTCGCAGGGCAATTTCTTCATGCACACCGGCTTTCCCTTCCTTGGTTATCCCAGCGCCGGGTCGTGGGTGACTTACGGATGCGGAACGGAGAATCCGAACCTGCCCGGGTATGTCGTTCTTCGCTCGAACAAGGCCGCCATTCCGCATGGTGGAGTGAGTATCTTCGGCAATGCCTTTCTGCCCGCCACCACGCAGGGTTCGATTTTCAATATCTCGGACAAGCAGGCGGTGCCCAACATCAATCCGGCCATGCTCAAGGGTGAGCAGCGCCGGGCGCTCGATCTCATTGGCACCCTGGACCGGCGTTTTGCAGACCGGACGGCGGCCAAGGATGCGGTGATTTCTTCCATCAAGAATGCGGAAACCGCTTTTCTCATGCAGCAGGCCGTCCCGGAACTGACCGATATCAGCAAGGAAAGCGAGGCCACCCGCGAGAGATACGGGATCAATAGCAAGGACGGCAACAAGGCGCAGTATGCACGGCAATGTCTCATGGCCCGGCGTCTCGTGGAGCGGGGCGTGCGCTTTGTGGAACTCTCATGCGCCAGCTACGGAATCGGAGCGGGTGGCGGAGGCAACCCGTGGGACCAGCACGGTGATCTCAAGCGTGGGCATGGGGCCATGGCGGGACAGGTGGATGGTCCGATTGCCGCTCTCCTGAAGGATCTCAAGGAGCGCGGGATGCTGGAAGAAACACTGTTAGTCTTTACCGGTGAGTTCGGGCGCACACCTTTCTCGCAGGGATCGAATGGGCGCGATCACGACCCCTTCGGATTCAGTGTCTGGATGGGTGGCGGGGGAATCAAGGGGGGCATCGCACACGGAGGGACGGACGAGTTCGGCTACAAGGCGGCGGTGGATATCTCCACGGTGTATGATCTGTGGGCCACGGTCCTGCACCAGCTCGGAATCGATCACGAGAAGCTGACTTTCCGCTGGAGTGGACGAGATCTCCGGCTCACCGATGTGCACGGACATGTCTGGAAGGATGTCCTGGCCTGATCCCGTCCCCTTTGTCTCCTCTGCCACGACTGGATGGCAGGTTCAGGATTCCTCCCTCGTGGAGCTTCGGGGAGTATGGCGTGCAGGGATCCTGCCTGCCCGAATAGCTGCGTAGAGGGGATCGGCTAGAAGGAGTAGTTCGCGCCCAGTCCCACGCTGAACCCGCTTAAGTCCACTTCGAACGAGCTGTTGCCGACACGACCACTGAGTTCCTCAGTATGGTCGTAGCGAAGGCTGAGCTCCAGCGAAAGGCTTTCATTGAGGTGGTAGCCGCCTGAGGCCTGCAGGTAGATTCCCCAGAGGATGGAACTGCCAAGGTTGCTCGCGCTGGTGCTGCTGATGACTACCGGTGCACCTCTGTTGATCTGCTGCAGGAGCTGGTCACTGCGCGTTGCATCCCAGGAAGTCACGTTGAGCACCACACCGGATCCAACCGATGCGTAAAAGCGCTCGTCATACTGGCAGGCAGCCTCTGCGCCCACTGAAATGCTCCAGGTATCGACATCAAGGGACTCGGCAATGGAATCATTCCAGACGGCGACGTCCGTGCTTCGCAGGGTGGGAGTGAGCAGGCGCCTGTCGGCGATCGGTTCGTTGGGTACCAGGGGCGCCACGATGCTGGGGGCTCCGGTGTAGGGGACCTCGCGGGGAAGATCCAGGC
>JAAZXD010000026.1:9180-9795 GCA_014240355.1 Roseibacillus sp.
GCTCTGCGCGGCCGAGGATGGTGTTCAATCCACGACGGGAGCCATTGATCTCGGCGACGGAGAGATGGATCGCAGGCCCGACGCTCCAACCATTGCCAAGATCATTCTGGTAGCTCAGTTTCAGGTAGGGTGCCACCACCCAGTCGCGGTCCTCGTGCCAGGAGGTGGCGTCTGCGCTGGTGGTGCGACCGACTTCTTCGCGTTCTCCACCGGTGGCGTTGAAGGCGAGGGTGTTGCCCTGGATCTGATCGAGTTCCTCATACCCGTAGTCGGTGGTGCGGGAAGCGCGTGCGTCGGGCCGAATGAATCCGTCGTCGTAGGCGCGGTCCGCCGGGCCTGTATCCGGCCCGATACCTGGTACGGGAGTGTAGCTCGGCTGGTAGAGAGGGGGAATGATGAGGTCGCTCACGCCGCTACGAAAGTCGATCGCGCCGATGTTGCGCCAGGAGAGGCCAGCTCCGAAGATCCAGCGCCCTTGCGACGGCACCGGGATCGGCAGGATGTCTTTTCCTGATTTCGGTGAGGGAAGAGCGTCCTTGGCGGAAGGAAGAGCGTCCTTTGCGGAAGGAAGAGCATCCTTTGCGGAAGGAAGAGCGTCCTTTGCGGAAGGAAGAG
>JAAZXD010000026.1:9895-15114 GCA_014240355.1 Roseibacillus sp.
CATCCTTGGCGGAAGGAAGAGCATCCTTGGCGGAAAGGGCATCGTCACCTGCAAAACCAGAGGCAGGGGGCAGAACGGAGATCATCAGGAGCGCGAGTCCGAGTCGAGGATTCATGGCAAAGAGGGGGTGTGAGAGTTCTAGTTGCTGTCGGTAGACTTGTGCACGACACGGTAGAATCGGTTTTTCGTCGTGCGCGGGTGACTGGGGGTCTTGGGCGGTCCATTGTCGACCCACTGTGTGACATTGGCGCCTGCAATTACGTCGGGCACGACGTCGGTCCAGTCCTTACCGTTTTCGCTGAACTGAATGGTGTAGGTGTCTCCCACAATGGAGGTGAATTCGAGAAGGGTGTCTCTATTTGGAAGCAAGGCGATGCGATTCAGGGCGATACCCTCCGCGGCGGTTGTGACTTCGGTGGCATCAAGCAGTTCGATCTCAAATTCCGGTTCGAACCCTCCGGAAGCGTCAGCCTGGAAATACTCAACCACCAGCTCGATGCTCTCGCCCGGGGCGAGGGTCCGGTTGTAGAGCAGGAATGATCTCCCGCCGGATTCACCCTGTGCGTTGTGAACAGTCACGTCGCCTGGAAGGCCATCTACGAAGAGACGGAGAGCAGGGACGGGAAGCGGGTTGTTGTTCGTGATGGTAATCGTCTGCTTGAAGAGTGCGGTCTGCAGATCAAGTGCGATTTCGCCAGCGCTGGTGACAATATTGCCGGGGCTGATCACACTGGTTGCTTCCGATGCCGAGTCATCCTCCGGATTGATGACTGTTTCGTTTGTCGATGCGAGCTCTGCTGCGGTGACGATGCTGTCCACGCCACCGGGAACGGAGGAGGAGACGCTGTAAGGCAGGTTGAATGAGGCCGTGTCACCCCGGGGCAGATCGGCGATGATCCAGTCAGCCTCCGCCCCTGCGGGGATGGAGACTCCGGCGGGAAGGGTCAGATTCAACCGAACCACCACGTTGCTGGCATCACTCGGTCCATTGTTGGTGACCAGGGCGGTGTGGGTGAGATTGCCCGGAAGGTCGAATCCTGCGAGGACGGGGTCACGGGACTCAATCACGGCGATGGCAAAGTCAACTTCTCTTACCACGGAGGTGCCGGTGAGGACCGAATCGTTCTGCGGGTTGGCGTCAATCTGGTCAACGGAGGATACCGAGGCCAGATTGGTGATGACATCCGTTCCTTCTGCGGTTGAGGAGTCCACGGTAAGTTTGAGGCGCAGCAGGGCGGTCATTTCCACCGGCAGGTCACCGACGGCCCAGACGCCATTCGAGAAATCCGTCCCGGCAGAGAATTCGGTGGCGGACAAGGTGACTCCGGGTGGAAGGGTCAGGGTGTCATCCAGGGTAATATTGGTGGCGAAGGAAGGGCCGTTGTTGGTGACGGTGATCAGGTATTCGAGATTCTGGGTGCCGGATCCAGCTGTCACGGGGTCGGGGGTCATCTCCGTGTTAGTGATCTGCAGGTCGACCCGGGTGATGATGGAGGTGGCCGCCGAGGTCGAGGTTTCGGTGGCGACATTAGTCTCGTTGACGGTGGAAAGGGTGGCGCTACTGGAGATGATATCGGTGTCGGCGGCAGTGGGTTCGACTGTCAGGGTGACTGTCAGGGTTGCACTGGAGCCAGCGCCAAGTGTGCCCAGGTCCCAGGTCCCATCCTCATAGGTGCCTTCGCTGGGAACGATGCTCTCCACTCTCACTCCGGTTGGGATGGTGAGGGTCTCAGAGATGGTAATCCCGGTGGCGGTGGATGGTCCGTCGTTAAGTGTGGAAATGGTATAGACGAGATTGTTGTCCCCTGATCCGGCAACCACGGGATCAACCGATTCGATCTGACTGAGGCGGACAGCCACGATGGGGGTGACCTCCAGGGCGTCAGTTGAGGGTCCGCTGTTGCCAAGGGAACTGGTGAGATCACCGGTGGTGTTGATGAAGGAGCCACCCTCCCGGCTGGTCACCTCCACCTGCAGGATACAGCTTGCGCCTGCCGGAACGGTGCCGCTGGAATAGGAGAAGGAGGAGGATCCCGGACCTGCGGTAACGCTGCCTCCCACGCAACTGCTGAAAAAATTCACGGAATCGGAAAGAACCAGCCCGGCGGGCAGAGCGTTGGTGAAGGACAGATTGGTGGCGTCCAGAGCGGAGGCAGTATTGTCGATGGTGTAGGTGAGGGTTCCGACCCCGTCGGCATTGAAGTTTTCCGGCGTGAAGACCTGCGTGAAGATGGGGGGAGGAACGACGTTGAGGCTGGCGCTGGCTCCCGGGCTGCTGCCGAGAGAGGTCGTCAGTTCACTGGTGCTGCTCCCATAGGTCCCGGGAGAGGAGGCGATCACGTCGAAGGTGATGGTGCAGGTGGCGCCAGGCGGCACGACAGCGCTTCCTCCTGCTTCGAAAGTGTTGGTGAGAGGCAGGAAACTGTAGCTCCCTCCCTCCCCGCAGTTGACGGTCTGGACAGAGGAAGGATCGAAGGTGAGGCTTTCGGGGAAGATGTCCGTGAACGCGATGTCACCGGCCTCGAGCGCACTTGCAGTGTTGTCGATGGTATAGGTGACGGTGCTTCTCCCCCCGACTGGGATGGCGCTTGGATTAAAGGACTTCGTAATGATGGGGGGGATGGGTTCGACGACCAGGGTGTCGCTCGCCGGGAGACCGACCTTGGATTCCCCTGCAATATCAGCAGTGAGACGGCTGGTGACATTGAGGTAGCTCCCAAAGGGTGTGTCCACCGGTAGTGATACCTGCACACTGAAGGAACAGACCTGGCCGGGGGCGAGGGTTCCACCGGCAATGGAAAGAAGATCAGTGCCTTCGATACTGGAGCCGGGCCCGCAGGGTTCGATGGCGATTTCGGGGACCTCGATGACGATATCGTCGAACCATGCCTGGACAATCTCCGTGGCCGAAGTTGAACGGTTGGTGTAAGCTCCGATGATGAGAGTGTGACTACCGGCACCGAGGAAAACTTCGACGGAGGCAGTACGCCAACCCGAATCGGAGGCAATCTGGTTGTCGTCGCTCCCATCAAAACGCAGGAGGGAATTGTCTGGGCCGTCCCCATGGCGAATCCCATCGACTGTGAGCACCGCCTCGCCGTATTCATCGTTGTCGTAGTCTCCGGAAAGCGTGAGCTTGTAGCGAAGATTGATGGTTGTCACCGTATCCTCCTCCAGGGTGAACTCGCGACGCCAGCCGCCTGAACTTTCCGGAGTGACGAAGTTGGCAAAAAAGCCCTGTCCCCCGGTTTGGACCTGGAGTCCGCCGCCGGTGAAACCTCCCGAGGGGTCCAATTGACCTGACGAGTAATCGGGATCGGCCGCGTCCTGGAAGGGATCATCCAGATAGGTGAATCCTCCCTCAGAGGGACTCTGGGAACCAGGAGTCAATTGCAACTGGAATCCCACATCGCTGCTGGTGAGGGAGGTTTGGTGGACCTCCACCGCGATGGAGTTGGTGCCTTCCACCAGGATGCCGCTGAGATTGAGATTGCCGGTGGAGAAGGCAGTTTCGTCTCCGACGGTGGCCAGAGTGGTGGTTTCGACTGCCCCGGCCGGCATGTTCGGCGTGCGGAAGACCTCGGTCCCATTGATGTAGACCACTGCTCCGTCGTCGATAAGGTAGTCAATGAGCCACTCTGCTTCACCAAGTTGCTCGGCGGTGATCTCGAAGGTGTTGCGGAAGAGATAGGTGGTGATGAGGTTTTCGCCATTGAGGGCAGCACCGATGCCGAAAAGGAGGTCCGGTGCCCCGGGAAATCCATCGACCCCTCCTGTCTGGATGGGAGCATCCTCAGATTCCCAGGAACCAATGGTTGAGGTCGCCACATCAAAAGCGACGGAGTTCCAGGCATTGCCGCTTTCGTCAATGGGATAGCCCAGATTGGTTCCGTTCTCGTTCTCTATGCGGTCGAGATAATCCCAGGCTCCTGTGATGATGGGATCGCCATCGCCGCCACCATCGCCACCACCATCGCCACCACCGAAGGTGGCGTCTACCAGGGTCCCGCCACTCGTGGGGATCTTGGCCGCGATCAGGCCTGGCAGGGTGGCCTCAAGGTCGTCTGTGAACCGGATGTTGGTGAGTGTATCGGTGGTGCTGTTGTTGGTAAGGGAGAACTCAAGAGTGCCCGTTCCTCCCGGGGCGACCGGGTTGTCGATGAATTCCTTGGAAAAGGACACATCGAGAATCGAGGAAGGGTCGAGCACCTCAAGCTGGGCTGCCGCTCGTCCGGCTGAAACCGGTTGTCCTCCAATCACTCCGACGGCAGTGAGGTTGCTGGAGATGCTGTTATGCACTCCCGGCACGATCCCCACTACATCAAGGGTCAGGATGCAGGTTTCGCCGGCAGGCAGGGGAAACGGTTCGTCGGGAGCGACCTCGATGGCCTGGGTTCCATTGATGGCCGTGATACTGATCCCTTCGCAGGTGGTGGAGACAGAGGGAGGGGTGGCGATGGCGATGCCTTCGGGGAAGAAGTCATTAAACGATAAATGGAAGGCATCCACGTCGCTCTGGTTCTCGATGGTATAAATCAGGGTGGACCTGCCGCCGAGGGGAACCAGGTCAGGGACAAAGCGCTTGCTGAAACCAAGGACTGGAGCTTCCGGGGTGCCCAGGGTAGCTTCGGCGCGGGGACTCTCGCCAGCGCGGGAAGTGAGGTTGGCGACGATGAGGGTGTGATCTCCCGGTTTCGTCCGGGTCACGATGGTCGTGATGGAGCAGGTCCCGCTGTCCGATACTACGCCTTCTGTGAATTGGAGAAGTGATCCGCCGTCTTCGACCGTGATCGTGCCACCGCATTCGGACAGAGGGTTGGCCGGAGCAGCGAAAATGACCCCCTCCGGGAGAGAGAGGGAAAAGGCAAGCAGGTCGATATCTCCCGGGTTGACGGAATTGTCGATTGTGATCGTGAGTTCGCTACTGCTTCCCAGGCCGATTTCGTCCGGGGACAAGGTCAGTTCGACCGCCGGGGGTTGCGCGACTCCGGCAAGGGAGATTCCGGTGCCCAAGAGGAAGGTCGGGAGGAAGCGAAGAAATTTCGGCAGGGTCAGCCTGCGAAAATAGACAGGGTTTTCGTTCATTGTGGCAGGGCAGGCAGTCTTGAAAGGGCGAATTAAGCTTGTTGTGCAATGGTTCACGCAACAAGCGGAATTCGCCGTTTTCCGGAGCGTGGCAATGGCTGTAAGAACGATCGCCATGTAGGAAATACCGTCTT
>JAAZXD010000270.1 GCA_014240355.1 Roseibacillus sp.
GGGAAGAAGCTGGCCCGGATCCACATGGGCGGCGGAGGCATCAAGAACGAACTCCTTTCCCAGGCCATCGCCACCTCCTGCGGCGTTCCCGTCTATGCCGGGCCCATCGAGGCAACAGCCTGCGGGAACATCATCACCCAGATGGTCGCCACCGGGAACCTTCCTGACATTGCAGCTGGTCGCCAGCTGATCAGGGATTCAATTCCGTTAAAGGTATTCTCTCCCCGGGATCCCGCCGACTGGAATAAAGCTCTCGCACGCTTTGAGAAGCTCCTCTGATTTTCGTACGCACCAACTCCATGGCCATTAATTCCAACTTTCCTTCCATTGAACACCTCCGGGAGAAGGCTCGTCGCCGCATGCCCGGATTTGCCTTCGACTATCTTGAGGGGGGATGCAACTCGAACATCAACCTGCGTCGTAATACGGATGAGATCCGGGATATTCAGCTCCGTCCCTACTACATACGGCCTTATCCCGGCTGCGAACTCAAGACCGAGATTTTCGGCCAAACTTACGATGCTCCGTTCGGGGTGGCGCCCATCGGTCTGCAGGGCCTGATGTGGCCCAAGTCTGCCGAGATCCTCGCGGCGGCCGCCAAAGCACACAATATTCCGTTCGTCCTCAGCACCGTCGGCACCGCAAGCATCGAAACCGTGGCGGAACTGACGGATGGACAGGCCTGGTTCCAGCTCTACCATCCCGCTGACGACGACCTGCGGGACAAGATCGTGGATCGGGCCGCGGAGGCAGGCTGCCCGGTCCTTGTCATCCTGGCTGACACTCCGACTTTCGGCTACCGACCCAAGGAGATCCGCAACGGGCTCTCCATCCCTCCCCGGATGACCCTGCGCAACATCATGCAAATGATGTTCAATCCCACCTGGTCCTTCTCACAACTGGCAGCCGGCGCTCCTGAATTCAAGACCCTGACGCCCTACGTCCCGAAGGGACTCAGCATGAAGCACCTTGGTCTCTTCATGAACAAGACTTTCTCGGGGCGGCTCAACGAAGACCGCATCAAGGCCATCCGCGACCGCTGGCCGGGGAAACTGGTGGTCAAGGGAATCGTCAACGAAGAGGACTGCGAGAAGGTCGTCCGCCTGGGTGCCGACGGCATCATTGCTTCCAACCACGGGGGACGCCAACTCGACGCCGGCCAATCCACAATCAAACCTCTTCGCTCCCTGGTGAGCTCATTTGGTGACAAGCTCACCATCATGATCGACAGCGGAATACGTGGCGGACCGGACATCGCATGTGCCCTTGCCAGTGGAGCCCAGTTCACCTTCCTTGGTCGTTCCTTCATGTATGGCGTGGGCGCCCTCGGCAGAAACGGAGGCGATCACACCATCTCCATGCTGAAACGCCAACTCCAGCAGGTCATGGAGCAACTGGCCTGCGAGAAAGTGGCTGACTTCCCTGCCCACCTTGTCGAAGAATGAGCAGCCTCCGGGAGGGTCAGAAGGTCAGGACTTGAGCCGGCCTGGGTGACGGGTCTTCCCTGCTAGAACCGCCACTCAAGGAGACCGGTAATCGATTCCCGGTTCCCGAAGCCGGCCTCCAGCGTCACGAAAAGTGAATCAGTAAGGGAATACCGCAAACCGAGTTGTGCGTTCCACGCTTCCTCGGCCTTCAATTCCAGATCGTAATTCAGGACAAGTCCATCCAGGTCAAAAACCCCTGACTGCTGCTCTGCCACATTCTGGTAGGTTGCCCCCAGCCATGCTTCAAGTTTGCCCCTGCGTGCTCCCACCCTGGGCATGAGCAACCAGCTCCGAATCGATTCAATATCACCTTGTACGTCCGTGTAGGCATAAACTCCTGTAAGGGATATAAACCACCAATCCTGTCCGTAGGCCAAGGTGGATCCTCCTGCGAAGACCGTCCCGTCGTAATCCACTGCAATCCGCTCATAGCCCAATAACGCCTGTGCACCCAAACTCAGATTGACCGCGGTCTGCCCGTCCACCTTGCCCACCATCTCGTGCACATTCCAGAAGGGCAGGACCCAGGCATCGGCCTTAACCCCCCACTGGGACACTTCATTCTCGATACCGGTCAGAAGAGCCCCGGGGTCGATCTCGAGGGGAATATCCACGCTGAAATTGTCCAACTCGTAGCCCTGCTCCTGGGAGTATCCGATCCCCGTGATTCCGAAGCGCTGTGGCCAACTGGGATCCCAGTTAATGAACATATCGGCGAGGTTCTGACCCCGCGCGGGACTGGCGCAAGTCAGCAAACTCGCCATCAGTGAGAGACGGATAAGAGGCGAATTAAATGGATTCATGGGGGACGATTGAGCAAATCAGGTTCGCACTGGCAACTCCGTTTTTCCCACCAAGCGCCTCCGATCCTGAAATGTTGCATCCTTCCTCCTGCCTGCCACCGTCTGATCCCCAAACCTGCGCCTCCCCGGCCACCTCCAATACGGTGTTCGGGGAACCCGCTTACCTGCTCACAATCTGAATTTCATCCCGTGGCAGCTCTGCAACTTCCTGATAAACTGGGCGCCATCCTGCTCCCCGACTGCACCCTTTTTCCCCATGGCGCCTTGCCCCTCCACATTTTTGAACCGCGCTATTGCCAGATGCTCCGTGATGCGGTCGAAGGCGATTGTCTCTTCTGCGTGGGCAGATTAACCGGCGCCGAGGTCCCGGATATCGCATCCTGCACTTCCGAGATCGGAACAGCGTGCCTTATCCGAACCTCCCGGGAGCAATCCGACGGTCGTTCCAACCTCCTCATGCACGGTCTGTGCCGCGTCCGCTTCACGGAGTGGTTCCCTGGGAAACCATATCCCTTCGCCCGCATCACCACGATCCCCTCCCTGGCTCTGGAAGAGGGGCCGTCCTCCGACGAAGCCCGGCGTCTCCGGGAAGTGGTGGAGGCCATCCTGCTTGGATTTCCCGATGATCTCGTCACGAAGGTGCAACAACTCCTCGACCGCACCTCGGATCCCGGAATGATGAGCGATGCGATTTCCCAGCAATTCGTGCAGAACACCACTCTCCGTCAATCCCTGCTGGAAGAACTCAGCATCCCCAAGCGGATCGACCTCCTCATCGAGCACCTCCGCACTCTTCGCAGCGGAGACAATTAAACTTCTCCTAAGGCCGGTCGCCGTCCCGGGCCTCTATCCCCAGTCCTGCGTCAGATCTCCGGCCTAGACCCTCACCCTCCGGTCTGCATCTTGCCGGACAGCAAGGCCCCTTCCTCCATCTTGAGGCTCTTGGTCGTGATATCGCCCTCCAACCTCGAGTTTGCCTTCAGTTCGCAGCGGTCCGTGTGAATACCCCCTTCCACGTAGCCGAACATCTTGACTTCGCCAGCCCTGACATCGCCCTTGATTCGGGCGTTTTCGCCGATCGTGACCGTCCCCTCGTCGGACTGGATTTCTCCTTCCACTTTCCCATCGATAATCATGTCGTTCTTGAACTTGATCGTTCCGATAATCTCGATTCCCTCGGTCAGGACATTCTTGGTGGTAGACATCGGCACCAATTCGCCAAGTTCCACCATTAAATGCAATCAAGGAGTTACGAAATTTCAGTTATTCAAAGAATAAGAGCAAGTTACTCACATTTCGGAATATTTTGAAAATCGGGGCCGCTCGCACCGGTTGAGGGGACAAGAAGAGGCAGCCATTGCCGGAGAGAGATCCCAAGCCCCGCCGAAACAAAGCAACCATAGTCATAAAGGGCTCAACGATCTCTCACCCGGCAGGCTGCCTTCTGCCTGTTCCGGGCCCGGCCGGTGATCGCGGATGAATCACTCTCCCACCGGCAGCAGTGAAATCTCCCTGAACTCAAACTTGAACCGTTCCTCCCGGAGCACAATCCGTCCGGGGCCTTCACGGCCTGACGCCTCGTTTACGAGGACCCCGTTGAGATAGACCTTCACTCGTCCGCCCCTCACCTCCAGACGCATTTCGTGCCACTGGTTGAGCGGTTCCTCCACCTGTATTTTCCGCCGGTGGGAAAAGGCAAGGTCCCGCCCCTCCACCTTGGCCTTGAAGTTTCCTATCCGGTAAAGATCCCCCGAACTCCCTGGCAGGAGTTGCACTTCCAGGTAGTCCCCTCCGTCAAAACGGCCCCCTCCCGCCGGTTGCCCCCTCGCGCCGGCCATCATGACTCCCACTCCACTATCCGCACCGGGCTCCGCTGCCCGATAGGAAATAACCAGGACATAATCCTCAAACTCAACATTGGTTCGCAGGTCACCTGGTCCCTTTCCGGGGCAGACCAGGACCCCCTCCTCAACCGACCAAGTCTTCTCTCCCGGTGCCACCACCTTGCCGCGCCGATAGTGCGTCCATCCCGTCAAATCCTTTCCATTAAAGAGTTGGATGGATTTAAACTGTTTTACCTTCCCCAATAGAGCGACCTCCCCCTTGAGGAATTCAGTCCACCGGATCGCCGCTTCCCGGCGCTTATCCTCTGCATCAAGGGCATTGTAACCAAACTCTCGCCCAGTCAGGGAAAGCAGACCCTTCCAGGCCTTCATCCGCTCAGAGGTATTAGCGGAGGACAGAAACTCACCCAGGGCGCGAGCCCCTTCCAGGGAGCCAAGATTGGCCAGAGCA
>JAAZXD010000271.1 GCA_014240355.1 Roseibacillus sp.
AATTACGGAGTCAATCCGGAGGACTCCGAATCACGACAACCCCATGTGAGAGGCTTCGTGGTGGGAGAACTCTGTCGCACGCCCTCCAATTTCCGCTCCCAGCAGACACTCCAGGATTACCTGAGTGAGCATGAGATCATCGGTATCGAGGGCGTCGACACCCGTGCCTTCACCAAACACCTGCGCTCTGCCGGCGCGATGCGGGCCTGCCTCACAACCGAACTGGAGAAGGGCGAGGCGATCGAAGCCGCCAAGACCTCGCCCCCCATGACAGGAGCAGACTTTGTCAAGGAAGTCACCACCTCCAAGCCCTTCGCCTGGGCGGAAGAATCCCGCAGGTGGACTGTCCCTAATCCCTCCCATGGGCAGGACGACCACTACCACCAGCTTCCGGAACCGCTTCGCCGCATCGTCGCCTACGACTTCGGAGTGAAATACAACATCCTTCGGCAACTCCGTCAGCACGGTTTTGAAGTTCAGGTGGTGAGTGCTGGCACCTCCGCCAGCGAGGTTCTCAAACTTAACCCGGATGGAATCTTCCTGTCCAACGGACCCGGCGACCCGGAAGCGCTCGACTATATCCATGCCGAGGTCAGGGAGCTCATTGGAAAAAAACCGATCTTCGGCATTTGTCTCGGCCACCAGATCCTTACCCACGCCTTTGGCGGAAAGACATTTAAACTGAAATTCGGGCATCGCGGTGGAAACCAGCCAGTCAAGGATCTCCGCAGCGGAAGGGTTTCCATCACCTCACAGAACCACGGCTTTGCTACTGATGGGGAATCTCTCCCCTCCTCCGTTGAAATCACCCATGTCAATCTCAACGACGAGACCGTGGAAGGCATTCGCTCTACCACCGATCCCGTCTTCTCCGTACAGTACCACCCCGAGGCTGCTCCCGGACCGCATGACGCCTCCTACTTCTTTCAGGAGTTCGCCGACCTCATCGACGCGACGAAGTGAACGACCCCGGATTCAGTTGCCAGGAGTCCTCCACTGATAACGGAAAAACGACAACTCATTCATGAATACGATCGTTAACGGGCTCCAATGGGGTGACGAAGGCAAAGGCAAGATTGTTGACTACCTGACAGAGAGTGCCGACTTCGTTGTCCGCGGCCAGGGCGGCAACAATGCCGGACACACCGTCATTGTCGGCGAGAACAAATACATCCTCCACCTTGTCCCTTCCGGCATTCTCTGGCCCGGCAAACAGAATGTGATTGGTAATGGGGTGGTCCTCGATCCCCTCGGCCTGATACAGGAGATCGCTACCCTGGAAGGTCAGGGTGTCACCATCAGTCCGGACAACCTCCTCATCTCCGACCGGGCCCATGTCGTCCTGCCTTATCACTGCGATCTTGATGCCGCCCAGGAACAGGCCCGGGGCAAGTTCGCGATCGGAACCACCCGTCGCGGGATCGGTCCAGCCTACTCCGACAAGGCGACCCGCAATGGCCTCCGCCTCGCCGATCTCCTCGATCCCGGGATGGCTCGTGAACTCGTCTCCGTGCGCCTGGAGGATGCCAATCAGTTCCTCGGCCTGCACAATATGGATTCACACGACCCGGCGGCGATCCTGACAGCGGTGGAAGGCGCGCTGGAGCGCCTGCGTCCACATGTCACCAACACCATTCCAATCCTTCACCAGGCCTGGAAGACGGGCCAAAACATCGTCTTCGAGGGTGCACAGGGAACATTCCTCGACGTCGACTTCGGCACCTATCCCTTCGTTACTTCCTCCAACACCACTTCGGGCGGGGCCTGCACCGGAAGCGGCCTCCCGCCTGTGGCCATCGACCGGGTGGTCGGGGTGTGCAAGGCTTATACAACCCGGGTGGGCGAAGGCGCCCATATCACCGAGAACCAGGAATTTTCCGATTACCTCCACGGGCTGGGCCGTGAGTTCGGAGCCACTACCGGACGCAAGCGCCGTTGCGGCTGGTTGGACTGCGTTCTCCTGCGGTTCGCCTGCATGGTGAATGGAGTCACCGACCTCGCCGTCACCAACCTGGACGGACTGGACGAACGGGAGGAGATCAGGGTCTGCACGACTTACGATCTCGACGGTATTGAGCACTCCTATCCGCCGGCGCAACGCGACGCCTGGGAGCGGGCCAAGCCGATCTACGAATCCCATCCCGGCTGGATGTCTGACACATCCGGCTGCCGGAGCTGGGAGGACCTCCCCGGGAACGCCCGGAATTACCTGGACCGCCTATCCGAGTTGGCTGGCGCGCCAGTCAGGTATGTCGGCATCGGACCGGACCGGGAACAGACCATTCTCCTCTAGCAAATTCCCGGCATCTCATGGAGAGTTCGTCCGGCGCCCGAGAGAATGCGCACACCCTTTCGGGCCAGACCGACGTTCTGTCATCATGCCAGAGATGAACTCCCACGTTCCGCAGCATGTTGCCATCATCATGGATGGCAACGGTCGCTGGGCCAGCGAAAGAGGCCTGCCCCGTCGCGAGGGACACCGCGCCGGAGCAGAATCCGTCCGCGAGGTGGTGGAAACCTGCAAGGAACTGGGAATCAAGTTTCTCACCCTCTACGCGTTCTCCTCTGAGAACTGGAACCGACCCAGGACGGAGATCAAGGCCCTCATGTCACTGCTCAAGGGATTCCTCAGGAGGAAGACTCCGGAGATGCAGAAGCAGGGAGTACGACTCCATGCCATTGGACGTCTGGAGGAACTGCCGGACGATTGCCGGGCTGAACTCGAAAAGGCTATTGAGCATACTTCCTCCAACACGGACCTCGATCTCGTCCTGGCGCTCTCCTACGGTGCTCGCGAGGAGATCGTTGACGCCTGCCGGCAACTGGCCCGCGAGGCGGTAACTGGCGACCTCGACCCCGAGAGCATCGACAACGACGCCATCACACAACGCCTTTACACGGCAGGGATACCCGATCCCGACCTCCTCATCCGCACTTCCGGTGAATGCCGCATCTCCAACTTTCTGCTCTGGCAGATCAGCTACGCCGAGATCGTCATCACCCGCAAGTACTGGCCGGACTTCAGGGAAGCCGACCTTCACCAGGCGATAGCCGAATATGCTCGCCGCCATCGACGGTTTGGTGCTATTTGATCCGCCCTTGGCCCCGGCCTCAACGATAATCACTCATGGCCACAGCCACCAAGGAGCAGACCATTCTGCTGATCGACGAAGACCTCGACTTCCTCGACTGGGCCACCAAACATCTGGAAGCCAAGGGTCTTCAAATTCTTCGCTGTGACAACAGCGAAAACGCAGTCAAGATCGCTGATCAAACCGACCTTGATCTGGTGATTTCGGACATCCAGATCCAGCCCTTTGACGGCCTTGAACTCCTCTCCCGGATTCGGTCGAAGAACAGTAACGCGGTCGTGGTGCTAACCGCGGGATTCCCCACCACCTCCCAGATCATCGAGGCGACCCGACGGGGGGCGCGGGATGTGCTTCGCAAGGAATCCCTCCCTTTCGAGCTGCGTCCTGTGGTTGAGGCCGCCCTTCAGAGCTCGGAGCAACGAAAACAGGCCCAGGACAGCATTCCCAGCCTCCCCGCTACTGACGGCCCCGTGAAAATGATCGGGATTTCCCGTCCGCTCCAGGACGTCTTCAAGATCGTGGGGCGGGTATCCCAGACCGACGCTCCCGTCCTCATTACGGGAGAAAGTGGAACCGGTAAGGAACTAGTCGCGCGTGCCGTGCACGAATACAACCCACGCCGCCACGGGGACTTGGTCGCCATCAACTGTGGTGCCATCCCCGAGAACCTTCTTGAGAGCGAACTCTTCGGCCACGAGAAGGGGGCCTTCACCGGAGCAGTGGCAAGGCGCATGGGGCGTTTCGAGCAATGTGATGGCGGAACCCTCTTCCTGGATGAGATCGGCGACATGCCTGCCTCCGTTCAGGTGAAACTCCTCCGCATCCTGCAGGAGGGCACGTTTTCGAGAGTAGGGAGCAACGAGACCCTCAGTAGCGATGTCCGGATTGTGGCAGCCACCAACAAGGACCTTGCGGTAGAAGTTTCTCAGGGCAACTTCCGGGAGGACCTCTACTATCGTCTTAACGTGGTCGAAATCAACCTGCCTCCCCTTCGCGATCGACCGGAGGACATTCCCCTTCTGGCGGAATTTTTCCTGCAACGACTGGCGCGCAAACAGGGCATGGCCCGCATGCGCTTGAGCGGTGAAGCGGTGGAGACTCTTCAAAAGCACCACTGGCCGGGCAATGTGAGGGAACTGGAAAACACCGTCGCGCGTGCCTGCGCCCTCTCTACCAGTGATCTTCTTCTCCCGGAAGACATGCCCTTTGCCCGTAGCCCCTTTTCTCGCAACGAAAAGCTTAACTCCGCTTTCGACGTAATCCTTTCACTGGTCCCTCACCCGGACGAGAGCCTGCTCCCATGGTTCAGGGCCGAATTTTGCCGACGCGTCTTCGAGCAGAGCGGCAGTGACCTGAAAGAGTGCGCACGCCGCCTCGGAGTCACCCAGCCCGAACTCCGGGATATCCTCGGCACAGAGTAACAACCCACGATCTCACTCCACCTCGTGACCGTCCTGGACCACCCTCTCATCGCCGATCGAGTGACGCG
>JAAZXD010000272.1 GCA_014240355.1 Roseibacillus sp.
CCGGCCCGGGCACTGACATTTTCACTTTGTCCCGGGAGAGATCCCACACCAGGACCTCGTGACGAGTCCCCACCGCCAGAAGGTCCCCATCGGAAGAAAACGACAGGGCAGAAACCGGGCTGCCCTGACGAGGCATCGTCCGGTGAGGGACACCCATGCACCTTGAAGCGAGATAGCGCCACTCAAAGCCGCGCAGTTCCCCCGCCGGATCTGACCGGAGCTGTCCCTCAAGGAGGTTCAGGGCCTTGGCGATGTGTCCGTCTTCCACCGCATGGTAACCTACGTTGATATCGGCCACATACTCGTGCAACCGCGCAGTAGCCTCGCTGCGAACCGCTTCCTCCCGTTCCCGCATGGCACTCGCGTGAGCGATGGACTCTTGCCGGTGAGCTTCCCTCATTTCTCGCTCGGCTCGAATGGCTCGCAAGGCCTGCCCGGTGCTGATGACCACTCCCGCTATCAGCATGAACAAAAGCAAGGCTGCTGCAGTCACCACCGTCCTGTGCCGACGGGCAAACTTGCGGAGACGATCAGGGGTGCTCGGCGGACTAGCCTCCACCGGCAACCCCTGCAGGTAGCGTTCCAGATCAGCCGCCAGTTCACTCGCTCCGCCATAACGGCGGGACCTGTCCCGTTCAAGAGACTTCATGACGATCCAGTCGAGGTCCCCCTGCACTTCGACCTCCAACCTGCCAATTGAAGCTCCCCGGGCCATCCCGATGCGGGGACGATCCTCAACACGTGCATGCCGCAACTTGAGCGAGGGTCGATAGGATCCGGCCTCGCGCAAGGCCTGGCGCAACTCATCGATACCTGCCTCCTTTAGCTTGCCACCGTCCAGCGGAGTGTAACCGGTGAGCAACTCGTAGAGAAGAACCCCCAAGGAATACACATCACTGCGGGTATCAATGTCCACGCGATCACGTTCCGCTTGTTCCGGACTCATGTAGGCCGGAGTCCCGATTACCGTTTCGTTCAAGGTCAGAGATCGGTCGTCCTCGAAAGGATCGATCGCCTTGGCTACTCCGAAGTCAATCACCTTGGGAACCACCTCCCCGTCCTGCTCGACGATAAGAATATTGGAAGGCTTGAGGTCGCGATGAATGATTCCCTTCTGATGCGCGTGTTCGACTGCCCGGCACACCTTGATCAGGAGGGCGACCCGGGATTTCACCGATAACGAATGGGCGTCGCAGTAACCGGTGATGGGTTCGCCCTCCACGAGATCCATCACGAAGTAAGGCCGTCCATCGGGACTGGCTCCCGCATCAAGAACCTTGGCAATGTGAGGGTGATCCATCACTGCCAGAGCCTGCCGTTCGATTTCGAACCGGCGGATGACACTCCGGGTATCCATGCCCAGCTTGAGAATTTTGAGAGCAACCGTCCGCTGAACGGGATCCTGCTGCTCCACCCTATAAACAGAACCTCCTCCCCCTTCTCCCACCAGGTCGATGAGACGGTAGGGGCCTATCACATCTCCAGGACCTTCTCCCGGCGACTCCATCGTCTCTACCTGCGTGCTCCCCCGGGTCGGATCTTCAACCGCAGGGCGTTCCAGAAAGTCTCCCACCATGGTCGACTCCTCCAGCAATAACTCCACTTTCCCACGCAGGATATCATCGCCATTACACTCATGCTCCAGCAGTTTCTTCCGCGCCTTCGCATCATCGCACTCCAGCGCTGCGGTGAAGATTTCCCGCAGGTTTTTGGCAGTCCCTGTCCCTTTTGCTGGATTGCGACTCACGGCAGCGATCGTTGACTGGTTGTCGGTGAAGGGTCCGAGACCTCACGAACTGTACGAGGACATAATACCATCGCCATCCTCATTATGCGCAAATTTGTCGAAATTCCCGCAGAGAACCTTTCTTCCCGTGCTGCCCGTTGACAGAATCCGGGGCATGGAGGACTCTCCACCTTACCTTGGACGACGTGACCCGCATTCTCTGCCGGATGGAGACCGGAGAGTGCACGGCGGAAGAACTTCTTCCTGCCGTCTACGAGGAATTGCGCAGCCTCGCCCGCCGCAGGATGGCGGGCGAACGCGCTGGACATACCCTCCAGGCCACCGCTCTCGTACACGAAGCGTGGCTCCGTCTGGAGGGCACCTCGGAGCCAAACTGGAAAAACCGCAACCACTTCTTCGGTGCGGCCGCCGAGGCCATGCGGCGCATCCTTATCGACCATGCGCGCAGGAAGAAGAGCCAGAAACGGGGGTCCGGCACACCCAAAGTGGAACTTGATGCCGCTGAACTCTCCATCGTGGTGAACGCTCCGTCCGAGGAGTTGATTGCGGTCCACGAGGCCCTGGGCCGCCTTGAAGCGGTAGATTCGCAGGTTGCAACATTGGTCAAACTCCGTTATTTCGTGGGGATGACAATGGCTGAAGCTGCCGAGGCCATGGATCTCAAAAAGCGCTCCGCGGAGGCCCTCTGGACCTATGGCAAGACTTGGCTTCATCGGGAGATCAAGCATCCCTCCTGAGAAACCTCAATCTGTCAATTCTCTGCGGATTCCCACCATCATTCACGCATGCTCATGATAACCCATCCTGAATCCTGCCCATGAACAAGTCCCTCACCCTCCACGCCATCTGGCTCGCTCTCGCCGCTGCAGCCTTCCTCTTCGGTCGCTCCAGCATGAACTCAGGTGAGGCTTCAGACGGAGATGCCAGCAAAAGCCGATCCGGCAAGAGCAGCGCAACCCGGACCGGGAATTACTCCACGACGCAGAGAGGGGACAAGGCTTCAGGACGTTCGTCTTCCGACAACAACCTGCCCGGATCAGGGGTAACTGTCTCCCAGTTTCTCAATGAACGTGACCCGCTTATTGCCAACAAACTGTTCGCTGATCTCATCCTCAGCATGGACGCCTCCAGCGCACGGAGCATCTTCGACGGCTTGCGCAAGAATCGCAGGGGTAGTTCAGATGCGCAAATGTCTCTCTTCCTGCGCGCCTGGGGACAACTGGACGGCGCCACCGCCATGAAGGCAGTTGAGGAACTGGATCGGGATCCCCGCCGACAGGGGCAGGCCGGAATCGCAGCGATGACAGGTTGGGCCAGCACTGATCCGGAGGGCGCCAAAGCACACCTCAAGGGTCTCGACAATGATTTGGTGAAAGGCGTGCTCGCCCAGGGCATCGTGAATGGCCTGGCAAGCTCCGACCCCGAGGCCGCCACCGCCTTTGTCCTGGAACTCGACCAGTCCCAACGGGATACCCTCGCCAACTCCGGCACCGAGGAAGGCCAGCGCCAGTGGTGGGAGCGGACCCGCGCCTACGCCTTTGACCGGCAACTCGACACCATCGCGAGTGCCCAGATTGAACGCGGCATGTCCAACGCAACCGCGTGGGCCGAACAACTCCCGGAAGGAACGATCAAGGCTTCCGCCTTCGACCGGGTAGCTGATCAGTTCGCCAAGGAAGATCCTGCCGCAGCGGCGGCCTGGGTGGAGAGTCACGCCGACAAGGATTACGCCGAACGGGCCGTGCGCGAGGTAGCCGAAGAACTTGGTCGGGAGAGTCCCGAGGAAGCCGTCCGCTGGCTGGCAGATCTCCCCGAAGCCAACCAGTCACGAGCGATTTACCAGTCCATGGAGCGCTGGACGCGCGAGGATCCGGTTTCGGCCGGCAACTTCCTGCGCGAAATGGATCCTTCTGCATCCCGCGATACGGCAGTGCGGAGCTATGCCAATGAGATTGACGGCTCAGACCCCCAGATGGCGGCAGAATGGGCCGGTTCCATCGCAAATGATGAAATCCGCATGGAAACCCTGAACGGGGTCGCCCACTCCTGGATCCGAAAGGACCCGGAGGAAGCCCGTGCATGGCTCCCAAACAGCGGACTTTCCACTGAGCAGCAGGGCCGGATCATCCGTGACGCCGATCGCAGACAGCAGTTCCGCAATCGCTCCCAGGGCGGGGACTCCCCGTAACAAAGGTCCGGATCGAGGGCTCTCTCCCCACGGGTCCGGCGGCGGTGGGATACCGCGGGATTCAAACTTGATCCGGTCCGCAGGTTTCCTTCCTACTCGATCTTGATCCCCATGTTCACGTCACAGTCCTTGGCGCTCTTCTTGAACTCCTCTACTGCGCCGGAAGTCACCTTCGTCTGCCAGAGATAGAGTTTCTTGAGATTCTTCAGACCTGCGAGCTTCCTGAGTCCCTCGTCGGTCACCTGCGTTCCGTAAAGGTTGAGATATTCCAGTGCGTTCAAGGCCTTGATGGAATCCAGACCGGCGTCCGTGATTCCCGTTCCATTAAGCCAGAGTTTCCTGAGTTTCGGCATTTTGCTCAGATTTGCCATCCCGGCATCGGTGATGGAAGTGGCTCCCAGGTTGACATCGACCAGTCCGCCGCTCACCGGAGCAAGTTTGGTCAGGTGCTCGTCCTTGAAATCCTTGCGCATGCTCACCGCTGTGAAGGTCAGGTCGCTGTCCTGCTGGGAAACAAAGCCAATCGCATTGGGGAACTGCTCTGACACCTCGGCAATCGCTCCTTCCAGCGCCTTGCGAGCGGCTGCCAACTTGGCAACGTTTTGCTCCGCTGCAGCAAACATCTTCACCAGAGCCTTCT
>JAAZXD010000273.1 GCA_014240355.1 Roseibacillus sp.
GCGAGGCCGCCGCCAGGAAGAAAGCCGCCCAGGAAAAATCTGCTCGCGAGGCCCGCGAGGCTGCCACCAGGAAAAAGGGCGCCCACGAAAAGGCCGCTCGCGAGGCCGCCGCCAAGAAGGCGGCCGAGCAGAAGGCCGCGCAGGAAAAAGCTGCCCGCGAGGCCGCGGCTAAAAAGGAAGAGGCCTACAAGGCTGCCTACGAAAAGTACTCGGCCGCCCGCAAGGCTCTCAGCGAGAAACGTTCCAAGGCAAGCCACGCAGCCCGCGAGGCCGCCAACGCCCTCGCCGAGATCGATTCGGCTATCAAGCGCAACGAGGCAAACTGGAAGTCCACCCGGGACGGTCGCGCGAGGGCACACGCCAAAGCGGCCGCCCGCGCCAAGGACCAAGCCAGGACGAAGACCAGCAAGCGCTCACGGTCACGGAAGAAAAAAGACTGAGCGGCGGAATCATACTGCCTGAAGAACTATTCACGGGGAGGCGCTTCGGCCCTCTCCGTTTTCTTGTTCCCCGATTCCGCCATTGCGACTCCGGCCCGACTCCCCTATGCCGGACCCGCGCCACGGGAACAATATGGAGGAACCCCAAAAATCCTGCCTCGCTGAAACCATCGCGGTCACCCGCTCCTACGAGAACGGCCGGGTCCGTGCCCTGCGTGGGGTCGACCTGCGTATCGAGGAAGGCGATTTCGTGGCCATCACGGGATCAAGCGGGAGCGGCAAGACAACCCTCCTGCAAATGCTGGGCGGACTCGACACCCCGGATTCGGGCGAGGTGATGTTTCGCGGACAAGTGCTCTCCGAGATGCGGGATCTCTCCTCCTTCCGGGCCCGCAGAGTCGGCTTTGTCTTCCAGTCCTTTCACCTCCTGCCCACCCTCACCGCCTCCGAAAATGTCCAGGTCCCCATGGTGGAAAGCCCCCTTCCCATGAAGGAACGGGAACAACGGGCCATCCAGCTCCTCAAAGAGGTCGGACTGGCGGAGCGTATTCACCACCGGCCGGCTGAACTTTCCGGGGGAGAACGTCAGCGGGTGGCGATTGCACGCAGCCTGGCCAACGAGCCGGATCTCCTCCTCGCCGACGAGCCCACCGGCAACCTTGACCGGGAATCCACCACCATGGTGATGGAGCTTCTCACCAGGATTCACCGGGAAAACGGAATGACCCTCATCCTGGTCACCCACGATCCATCCACCGCCGCCTATGCCCATCGGCAGGTCAGGATAAGCGATGGCCTGGTGGATCGTAACGTCCCGAACCCCCCTGGTGCGCCATGAGACTGTGGACCATGGTATCGCGGAACCTCCGGGTGCGCCGCATGCGCACCGCCCTGACCCTGCTGGGAATCGCGGTGGGCATGATGGCCATCGTGACCCTGATGGGCCTGGCCCGTGGATTCGAAAACAACTGGGACCAGACCCTGAATGCCCGCGGAACGGATGTGGTGGTCAACCGCATCTCCACCGGCAGCCCCATTCCCGCTCCCTTCTCAGAGGAAGTGGACCGCGAGATATCCGCGCTTCCGGACATTGAGGACAGCGGCGGCGTGCTGGCCGTCCTCATGCCTGTCGAGAATCTCCCCATGATCCTGGTCACGAGCTGGGAGTGGGAGAGCTACATCTGGAATCACCTCGAAATCGTCGAGGGCCGGATGCAGAAGGATGGCCACGAGAAGGCCGTTCTCCTGGGCAAGTCCGCCTCCCAGATACTCCGGAAGCAGGTGGGGGATTCCCTCCAGTTGCTCGGATCCGAGTTCTCGGTCTGCGGTATCTACGAGAGCACTTCCATGATCGAGTCCGGTGCCATCGTGATTCCGCTCGGGGTGATGCAGAGCCACAGCGACAACGCCGGAAAAATCAACTTCGTCAACCTGCGCTTCAGCCCCGGAGTGGACAAGGCCCGTGGCCGGGAGATCTGTGACCGGATCGAACAGCTGCACAGCGGGCTCTCCGCCAGCCTCGCCAGTGAAGCCGCCCAGCGCAGCTCCACCGCCCAAGGGGTGAAGGGAATGACCCTGGCGGTGACCCTTCTCTCCATGGTGGTCGGTCTCGCCAGTGTGATGAACACCATGCTCATGAGCGTCTTTGAGCGAACGGTGGAAATCGGCGTGCTGCGCGCGATTGGATGGAAGGCTGCGCGCATCAGGCGTATGATCCTGCTGGAGGCCACCCTCCTCGGCATTTCCGGCGGAGTGCTCGGCGTCCTCCTTGGTTTCCTGGTCCGCGAACTCCTCTACCTCTT
Source organism: Roseibacillus sp. (assembly GCA_014240355.1). Classification (GTDB taxonomy): domain Bacteria; phylum Verrucomicrobiota; class Verrucomicrobiia; order Verrucomicrobiales; family Akkermansiaceae; genus Roseibacillus_B. The sequence goes on from JAAZXD010000273.1 coordinate 2,243, forward strand.
TCCCGCCATCAGTGGAACCATCCGGGTCGAGATCGGGGTGGAGGCCATTGTCTTCACTCTCCTCTTCTCCACCGTGGTGGGAGCCCTGAGCGGCCTCTATCCTGCCATCCGGGCCTCCCGGATGAAACCGACGGTGGCCTTCCGCCACCAGTAACCCGGATCTCTTTGAATCATTTCTCCTCACCTTCCAGACTTACCACCACAACCCATGAAACCGCTCCTCGCCCTTCTCCTCTGCATTCTCTCCCTCGCCACTCACCTTCGCGCGGCGGACCAGCCCAACATCATTGTCATCCTGGTCGACGACATGGGCTGGATGGATCTCTCCTGCCAGGGAAGTGACTACTACCGCACACCCGCCATCGACCGCCTCGCCACCGAAGGTATCCGCTTCACCAACGGCTACGCCGCCTGCGCCGTCTGTTCCCCGACCCGCGCCGCCCTGCAGACCGGCCGCTATCCGCACCGCGTCGGGGTGACCGACTGGATCCGTTCCCGCTTCCAGCGGGGCCGGATCGGCACCCCGGCCAAGAATCCTACCGAGTATGTCGGCGGCAAGAACCGCGAGTTCTTCTGCCCCCCCAATCCCTACTGGATGGAGCACGAGGAAATCACCATCCCGGAGGCCCTCAAGGCCCGGGGCTACCAGAGTGGTTATATTGGGAAGTGGCATCTCGGGGATCCGGCGTGGTTTCCCCCCGGGCAGGGTTACGACGAGAACAAGGGCGGCTGCGATTACGGTCAGCCTCCCAGCTACTTTGATCCCTACAACCAACCCAAGGGACGGCACGAAACCCTTCGGCAGGGAATCCACAACCTGCCCGGCCGCAAGAAGGGCGAGTATCTCACCCACCGCGAGGCGGATGAAGCGGAGGCCCTCATTCGGGGCTGGCACCAGGAGAAGAAGCCCTTCTTCCTGATGGTCGGCCACTACGCCGTCCACACCCCCATCCAGGCCATTGCCGAGGTCGCGGCTAAGTACCAGCGCGCCAGGAAACCGAATAACGCGAAGTATGCCGCCATGGTCGAATCCATCGACGACTCCACCCGCCAGATCCTGGCCACCCTCAAGGAGCTCGGCATCGACAAGGACACCCTCATCATCTTCACCAGTGACAACGGCGGATTGGATCGCAACGGCTCTCCCACCGAAAACGCACCGCTACGCAGTGGCAAGGGCTACGCCTACGAGGGCGGAATCCGCGTTCCCTTCCTGGCCCGCTGGCCCGGGGTCATCCCGGCTGGAAAAGTGAGTGATGTCCCGGTCTGCTCCATCGACATCTTCCCCACGGTCGTGGAAGCCTCCGGGTCCAAGGCTCCCGGGAGCCGGGTGATCGACGGGCTCTCCCTGATGCCCCACCTCAAGTCAGGGGGAACGGCCAAGCTCCAACGGGACGATCTCCTCTGGCACTTTCCGCACTACCGCCACGCCCCGGGCCCCTACAGCATCATCCGCCAGGGCGATCACAAGCTCATCAAGTTCTGGGGCGGCCCCTTTGAACTCTACGACTTGAAGGAAGACCTCGGGGAAGCCAGGAACCTCGCCGCCGCCATGCCCAAGAGGGTGAGCGAGCTCGACACTCTCCTTCTCAAAAGCCTCAAGGAAACCGGGGCCAAGCTCCCGCGGGAAAACCCTGATTATACCAAGAAGTAACACCCCTGCGTAAGAGCTCAGAGTCCATGGAAAACTACGAGCCAAAGATACCTCTGGGGTTTCTGATTGGCATAGTAGTTCCGATCATTGCGGCAATCCCGCCCTGGACGGGTCGATATTGTTACCTTAATTTTAGCGGTGATTGTATTCAGGTGGATGCCTTTGCGCTGTTCTACTGGGCTCCGTTTTTCACGTCGCTAGCTCTGCTGCTCATCGGTCGGCCCTTGTCCGCACGGGGCCGCAACGGTCTGCTCATGAGCACGAAGATCACCCTGCCACTCTGTCTGGTTTATGCTCTGGTGACGCACTTCATGTTCTTGGTGGCATTAGGCTCAATATAGGCTTCCCTTCACAATCTGGAACCTTGATCCAACATTGTAGCGGGCATAGTCATCCCGGTGCTCCCTACTTCAGGGCGCTGGCCAGCCAGGTTCTCAACTCGCTGCGCACCGCCGAGGGCCGCAGGAGCCAGGCATCGCTGTGGTTACGAAACCCGGTGCTGCGGAAAGTGAAATTTCCCTTCACACCGGTCTCGACGAGGTATTGAGCCGTCTCCTTGAACTGGTCCGCCTCCGAACACACGAACTGCGGCCGAGACCCCAACCGGCGTAACCGCCCGAGGGCAGCGGCCCGGTCCGAACCTGGATACCCCCATTTGTGGACCCCA